>CALGBT010000079.1 GCA_937884235.1 uncultured Pseudomonadota bacterium | reverse complement strand
GGGATGCTCTTTGAAGTAAGCCTTCAGTTTGCGCTTGGCAGTGGCGATGTCGTCCCCGGCGCGCACATCCACGATCACCACCTTGAGGCCCTTGTCTTTAAACTTATCGTGTAATTCCTGCCATTTCGGCAGTGCTTTCTTGCACGGCTCACAACCGTCCCAGAAGAAATCCACTGCCACCACCTTAACCCCTTTCTCGCGGGCAATCTGCTCGAGGCGAAAGAGCCGTCCTTCGATGTCGTAGAGCTCAAAGAAGCGGTTTGAGTCGACAGGTGGGTCTGCATGGACCACTGGTAGCCACATGAACAGCGCGATGAGAATCACTCCAGTCATCCTGAACGGTCGCATGGGGCTCCTCCAAAGGGGTGGGTCAGGATACCACAACTAGAGATCAATGTGCAGCACCTGCGGGAATTCCCCCCCCCAGAATGCGGCCCCAACCTGGCGGAAGGTCTCGGCTGAATCAGTGGCAAAGAAGCGGTGGCGAGGAGCGCCAGTCTCGTTAAGCTGTACCAGCATGGCAAGATGTTGCTCAAGCTCCGTGGTAATACTCACGGCAGAGTCTACGAGGACCACATCGAGCTTGAACGTATCGGCACACAATTTGGCGATTTCCGGTTTGAAGAGCGGGTAGTGAGTGCAGCCGAGGACCAGCGTGTCGATCTCGCGTTCCATGAGCGGCGCCAGATACTCCTTGAGGACCAATCTGGAGACTTCGGTGCCGAGCCAGCCCTCTTCGGCCAAGGGTACCAGCAGTGGCGTTGCCAGGGAGTAAACGGTGGCGTTGGGGAGCCGTTGCAGTACCGCAGTTTCATAGCGGCCGGAGCGAATTGTGCCGGGCTGACCAATGATGCCAATGGTCCCATCGCGAGTGGCTGCCACCGCCGCCTGTGCCCCTGGTTCGATGACGCCGAGAACCGGGATGTCAACTATTTCCCGTAACGCCGGTAAGACGACGGCAGATGCAGTATTGCAGGCCACCACAATAGCCTTGAGTTCATGTTTCTTGAGAAATGAGACGTTGCGGACCGCGTATTTGATGACGGTCTCAGCAGACTTGCTACCGTAGGGGAGGCGGGCCGTGTCACCGAGATAGATCAGAGTTTCATGGGGTAGTCTTGCGGCAATCTCACGGGCCACGGTGAGGCCACCTATGCCGGAGTCAAAAATGCCTATGGCTGCGCCGCCTTTCATGGATAGTCTCGCTATTTTGCCAGTTCGAAGAGGTAACTGTCCTGACTCACCGAATGAGAGCTCAAGTTGAGATCTTCGAGGAGGAAATTGTCGTTGAAATCGTATGGCTTGCCGTCACCCATCAAGTAGGCGTTGAATTCTACCTCGAGGGTCGCTTCGCCATAGCGATAGGCCGCGTTGGCAAAACCCAGGCTGGGGATGGGGTTGCGCAGCAATTCCACCGGTTTGCCTGTTGCGTCGGTGTAGATATCGGCGGGCAACTCGGGCAGAGTGAAGGAGAAGATGTGGCCATCGACCACGGTCTCCCACAGCTTGTGGGAAGTGGGGCCGCCAATGCTGTAGCCAGGGACCAGCCCCCAGGGGGCCGGCGTCAGATAGCCGATGCGGACGGCATAGGTATCGGCAAAGCGGGGTTGGGCCACGGGATGCCAGGCAATGGTGCGGGCCGGGTCCAGGAGGCTGGCCGGGTCGCGCCAGTCGAGGGGCCAGTAGTGATCCGGGATCTCTTTGGCAAAGATGCAGCTTCCTGGCGGGTCGGGCAGGGTTGTGCCCGCCGGACATTTGGTCGGCTTGAAGGGGGCCGGCGGGGGCGGTGCGATGCCTTGCGGGACGGCGAGCCAGGAATCCCAGCTATTCATGTCCAGCAGCGTACCCGGCGTGCGGTTGCGGATGATGCAGGTGCTGATCCCCGGGGGGTCCGCCCCCAGGTAGGCTTTGCGGCCAGCCAGCCCCACTGTCATGTCGAAGAACTCGATACCCAGCTCCTGGACCGAGGCTTGCTGGGAGCTGGGATAGGCGATGGTCAGCGGGTTGGCAAAGCCTGGGTGGTTATAGGCACTGTTAATGTCCGCCCAGATGAACCCCAGCGGGCCAGTATCTGCAACTGGCAGAAGCAACCCATTGGCCAGCGCCTGCCCGGTGATGGGGTCGGTTGGGAACTCTCCCATGGCCACCGTGAAGACTCCGTCTCCGGTGGCTTTCTGCGCGGCCAGATCGACGGTCAGGGGAATCTCCAGGCCACTGATCTCCTGGCCTGGTTCCACGGTGATCTCTGCGAACCCCATGGCGCGCGGGTTGATGGTCAGGTCATACGGATTCTTCAGCGCGTCCAGAACACTCTCCGCTTCGCCTGCGAGTGCCGAGACGAGGTATTCACCAGGCGGCAATTCGGCGATCTTGAAATCTCCTGGGCCGTTTGCCGTGAAGAGCACCATGTTTGGCGGTATGCAATCCAAGATCCCGCCACCGCTGCCGCATGTCACTGTCTCAAAATCCCCCCACTCCAGTACCGAGCCCATGGAGAGGGAGGCGAGATTGACATTTTTGAGCCCGACTTGAACGATGGCCAGACTGAAGGTATTGGCATTGCTGGGGGGGAACGGGGGGAGGCCGGTGGAGCCATCAAAGCCGAGGATGGTGCCGGAGAGCGAGCCGGAGTCGTTGTCTGGGGCACCGGGAATGGGGTCGAAGGGGGTGAGAGGCAGGCAGATATGGGAAGCCTGGGCACCGATGGCTGAGTAGGGACGATGTCTGGGAAATGCCACGGTGACGTTCACCGGCCCCTTCAAGTCGGGGTCCTCAAAGTCAACGTATGCCTCCGGTCCGGTAAATGCCTCCCATTTTCGAGCCGGGTCCTCGGTGAGCTGGACGAGGACGTAGGCCCCCTCGATACCCACTGGCGTGAGGCCCTCTGAATAGGCGGTATTGCCATCTACGGCAAAGACCCGCAGCTTGCCGAAGATGCCTCCCAGTCCGTCGTAGGGGAATGGGTTGAGTCCGGCGCGGGGCAACTGGTTCTCGGGCTTGATGAAGTAGAGCACGATGGTGCTGACGGTGAGGGGGTAGTCGGGGTGGGTTGCCCGAACCTCGATGCGGGCAACCTGATCCTCCTTGGCCGAGACCGTGGCGGTGAAGGTGCCATCCTCGCCATCAAATGGTGTCACCTCAGCGGTGCCCTTGAGCGTATTGCTGGTCAGCGCAGGAGATGCTGAGGCCCCCTTCTGGTTGGTGATGGTCGCGGTGAGAGTTGCGTTCCAATTGCTGCCATCAAAGAGCGGTGCTGATCCGGTCAAAGTCATCAGCAGGCGTGCCTCCGGTGCTCTAAGGGCCGGTGTCGGGTCTTCGCTATCCCGCAATCCATCGCCGTCGCTGTCGGGATTCAGGGGGTCGGTTCCCAGGAGGAGTTCCTGGTTGTCAGAGAGGCCGTCGTCGTCGCTATCCAGAACGGGGTCGGTGCCGCAGCCCAAGGAGAGCAGAAAGAGCAAGCACAGGCATAGTTTCATCCTTCTCAATAGGATACCTCAAGCCCCAGGCCAGCGCTTATCCGGTAGCCGCCATAGCGGATAGAAGGGTAACCAGGATTGCCCAGCAGCATGCTGTTCTTTTCGTCGCGACGCGGCTGCAAAAAAGTGGCCGAGAAGTCGGCCGTAATATGGAGCTCAGAGATCCCGATGCTTGCCGCTCCGGGAAGAGGAATCCTCCCCCCACATGAGACCTGATGGCGGGAGTTGTCCAGGACATTGGTGAGCCCTGTCTGTGATTCGGTTGCGGCAGGGACAAAGCGGTAACCCAGGGCTGCGTCAAAGGGCCCGGCGAATTTCAGGGAGGCGCTGGGCGACAACACGTCGTGGACTGTTGCTGTTGCAACTTCGGCTCCCAGGGTATCGGCTCCAGTGGCGTCGAAAACGGCGACGCTGGGTGCGGGGGCCGGATAGTCGGCGTAATGCAGCCAGCCGATGTCGACCTCCGCCGCGAAGCCTGACGGGAAACTGGTTTCAATACCCAGCGCCAGCCGATGGGGGAGGTAGTACGTCTGTGCGGCTACGGCGGCCGAAATCTCCAGCCCCTCTGCCTGAACGTCAACGGGTAGCTCGATCTGGGTCCGATTCTGGGCGCGGTAGTTGAGGCCGATGCGGATGGCGGGATGGACGTTGAGGAGGAGGCCGGCGGTGGGGCTCAGGCTGTAGCCCACGTCGACGTGAAGCTCGTTGGTGCCGGCGGGGTCCGCCAAATCGGCCTGAACCGCTCCGGCCACGGTGGGTAGCAGCTCGAAACCGGCGCCAATCCCGAAGAGTCCTGGGATACTCCAGGCCAGTGCCGCGGAAAGAGAAAGGCGGCGCTCGCGGGTACCGAAAGTCAGGAAGGTCGGGGCCACATCGTCGGCGAGGTCAATGTCGTAGAGTGACTCTACTGGTGAGAGTGCCGTAATGCCAAGCCACAGGTCGCCCCAGTTGCCAAGGTCCGCCAGGGGAAGGGAGGCACCCATTTCGGCGAAGGCCTGGTTGGAATCCGCTCCGTGGATGGCTGGGTCCAGAGCGTTGTGCAGGAAAAGTGCTCCGACGAAGAAGCCGGGGCCACCGCTCCCCACGAGGGCGGGATTGTAGGTGGCTGCAGCAGGGCCGCCGATGCCGGCGGTGCATGCTCCGGCCGTTGCCCGCCCCGCCCATGAGATGCCGATGGTATCTGCCGGGTCGGCGGCAGCCTGGTCAAAGGTGGCCGGCAGTAGTAGGGCCATGAAGAGGATGGTTGTGATGGTGCGCAAGCGTCTCACTCCGTTTCGTTTTCAAGGGAGCGGAGTATAGCCTGAGGGCGTGTCCGTGTAAACCGGCGCCTCGAAGTTGAGCAGCCTTGATCCAAAGTCAGGGCGATTTTGTGTATTTGCCGGTTCAACTCTTTTT
>CALGBT010000078.1 GCA_937884235.1 uncultured Pseudomonadota bacterium | reverse complement strand
CTAGCTTTCCGGCCTGAGTGGCCAGGAAGCAGGCGTAGCGCTGGCTCTGATGGCTCTCCCGGGCAGCAAAGACAACGTCTGCCACGGGGGCCACCACCAGTGAGAGCGTCAGCGCCTTGTCGAGGGCTTGAATCGCCGCCTCTTCATCTTCGCCCGCCAGGAGCAGTTGCCCCAGCAACAGCCAGGCCGGCGCCTGCCCGGCGCCCGCAGAGTTTGCCACCGCTTGCCTGCCGTAACGCAGCGCCTCGGCCATCAGGCCCCGGTCACGGCACCATTGAGCCGCAGCCAGTTGGGCGCCAGAGTCAGCCTTGCGGCCCACCAGACGTTGCAGTGATTTGAGCCCGGCACCGCCCTTCTGGTCCTCGAGCACGGTGGCCAGCTTGAGAATTATGGCCAAGGAGCCAGGGTCTCGCTTTAACGCCCGTTCCAGATGGCTTTGCGCCGCCTTGACATTACCTGTCTGCAACATGAAATCGGCAATCAGCGCGAGCATGACGGCCTGCTCAGGGGCTACCTTAACAGCATTCGCAAACGCTTCTTCAGCCTTAGTGCGCTGTCCCAGGAGCCACTGGAAGGCCCCTCGATAGAAATGGACAAGATCGGCATCGGTACTCTCGCCAACGTCAGGCAGCAAGGGCAGGCCGGCATTGGGCAGACGCCATTCTACACACTGGTTGCCAACGAGAGTGAGGGCATTGCGACTCATTTGGTTGGCTTTCAAGAAGTGGGAGAAGATGGCCGTAACATTGACCTGACCGGGCAGCTTCTCGTGGAGCGAAGCTGCCGCTTGCGCCAATTTGAACTCTGCAGGATGCTCTTTGATGGCTCCGCTGAGCACACTCCATGCCGCTTCGTGCTGGTCGTGCAGCAGCAGCAACTCGGCCACGGCCAGCACCCTTTCCCCCCCTTCTTCCGGTGAGGATGCGGCGAGCCAGGCCTGATACTCGGTGGCCGCCTCGCTATTCTTGCCTGCCTTGAGCAAGGCCCGCGTCAAGTCAAGACCGACGCGGGGGGCCGAGCAGCCAGCGCTCATGCAGCGGGCATAGAGTAGTGCGGCAATGCTATGTCGATAGGCGGACTCGGCGGCTACCGCAAGTCGATGAAGAGTGGGGGCCTGGTCAGCTTGAGGCAGGGACCCCAGCGCGGAATCGACGAGAGCCTCAACTTCGGATAGCTGCCCGAGTCGAGTACGAGCCAACACCTCGGCTTCGAAAGTCCGTGGTGCAGGGGTGCCGATGCGCTTGAGCACTTCAACCGTACGCAGGGCGCCGCGGTAGTCCCCGCGTGCATGCTGGCGCTCTGAAAACTCGATGAGCAGGGGAACTGCGGCATCGCAATACCATTCCGGGGTGGCAAATGCATAGAACCCGGCAGCGGCCTGGTGCGCTGTAAATGAGAGGGCTCCCGCCCCGATATACTGATCGGTCAGGCTTTTGGCGGCCTCTCGTGCGGCTCGTCGAATGTCCGGTCGCAACTCTTTGCCAAGGCGCCAGGCACGGCGAAGATGGTGGAGTGATTTACTCCAATCCGCGGTACATGCGTAGGAGCGACCAAGGAGATAGTCGAGCAGTTGTGTGCGGTCATCCTGCGTGGCGTATACGGTGAGCAGGGGCAGCACCTGCGCGCAGTCACCGGCATCGACCCGGTCCATGGCCGCAGCCATGTCCGGTTGCTCCCGCAGTGCGGCATTGAGTGCGTCAGAGCGCATTGCCGCTGGCCCGTTAACACCGGCTCCGGAGCAGGCTACGGTGAGGGAAGCTGCAGCCAACAAGACAAGGGCTGCGAGGTTGCGAAAGGTCATACTTTCCTCCTGGTCGGAAAACGGGGCCATTCTAACCCCATGTGCACGCACGTGTAAACTGAAACACCGCCTTGAGCCCAATGATTCCGTGGTTCCTTGCATTTTGGAGTTGATGAGGTAAATAGATAGAGGAACAAAGTCAAAGGAGTCGGATGAACGAGCGCACGACAGTTCTGGTGACCGGTGCGGCTGGGGGAGTCGGCACTCACGTGGTGCGTGAGTTGCGGCGGGCAGGCTACCTGGTGCGGGCCACCGACCTGCCGGGCCGGGAGTTCGCCTTTGGTGGGAGCCGGGTATCCATCGTCGAGGGAGACCTGCTTGACCGCCGCTTCGTACGGGACCTGCCGCAAGGTGCCTCCTACGTTATCCACTCGGCCGCAGTCACCGATGCGCGCTTGCCTCGGGCCGACATAGAGGCCGTGAACGTTGATGCTACCAAGCGACTGTGGAGCGCGGCCGCTGCACATGGGGTCTCCCGCTTTGTCTATCTTTCCTCTGGCTCCATCTACCATGGCTCCAATGACCCCCTTGACGAGTCCGCTCCCCAGGAGCCCTTCGGCAACTACGAGCGGAGCAAGTTCCTGGCTGAAAAAGCCCTCATGCGAGGCAAATTCGCCGGGGACCAGCTGGAGTTGATAATTCTCCGGACCGCGTGGGTGATCGGTCCCTTTGCTACTGCCCTGATGGCCTCAGTGGCGACGGTTCCTCCCCTCTTCAAGCACTACCTGGGATTTGCCATCAAAGCCCGTGGGGGACCTGTCAGCAGCATGGTGCATAGCCTCGACGTGGCCCGGGCGGCGATTCACTTCCTCACCCGTGGTGAAGATGGTGGCATCTACAACATTGCCAGCGACGATCGGCTGGCCTTTGCTGACTACTTCAATATTGCGTGCAGTGAGTATGGTCTGGCGGTGGTTCCCGGGTTGCCGCTGTGGATCCCATCGACTGGAGCGCTCTCGCTGCTGGGCCGATTCGGCAGTCGCCCTGAGCCGGTGGAATTCCTCAACTCGGTGGGAGCGACACTCTGGGAACGGCTCCGTAAGCGCTATGACCTCAGTGATGCCTTGCGCCCCCGCATCGACGTTGCCGCCTTCCATCACGGCACGGCCAATCTGGTGCTGGAGACAACCCGGGCTAGGAATGCCGGCTTTGAATGCCTCTTTCCTGACTACCGTTCAGCCATCAGGGACGTCCTGGAGCGCTATCAGAAAGCTCGCTGGATTCCCTGAACGAGTTGCGCCACGACGCTGTCGAGGGCGGTTTTCAGGGTTGCCACATTGGCATAGTCAAAATCGGCGGTACCGCCGATTGTCGCAGCCTCCTTCTCCAACTCCACAAGTTCACAGGAGAGCATGCAGGAGGTGCCGAGGCAGGAGATGGTGGTGCGTAGGATGGAGTCAGCGGCGAGGGCCTGTCCCAGGGGGATCTGGCACGACTCGTCATAGCATTCCCGGTAGGATTCTTTCTTCTGAGCCCGCACCAGTTGCTTGAGCTTCTCTTCCTGCCGGCCGCGGTCGATAACCATGAAGTGACCGGTTGCCGAAAGCTTTCCGCGCAGCATCTCCTGCACATTGGCCAGCAAGCTCTCCTCCATGGTCGCCGAAGAGTCCTCGATGGCCATGACGGCCAGCACCGCTCTCTCGCCCGGCGGCACGCTCGGGGCTGCCTCATTGGACTCTGGGGTCGTCCCGTGGGCCAGGCGAGCTTCCGCATGTTGCGCCCCCATCCCGGTGACAAACCAACGCGGCTCAGTCATCACACTCCGGCGGATGTGGGCCATGCGGTAAGTCGAAGTGCATGCGGTGAGCAAGAGCAGCGACATCGGCAGCGCCAGAATTGATGGTCTCATGCTAGCGCCCTCCGTCGGCCAGGTGAATTTCTGCAACACCCTGGGCGACCTGCGAAAAGACACTTTGGGCGGCCCTCAACATCACATCCGGCTCCGCGGTCATGACCTTGAAGGGAATCGGGATGAAGTAGACCCAGAACTTGCCTGAGTTGGTGCTCTCGTAGCCGGCAAAGCGTCGCAAGTAGCGGCGCCCCGAGCCGGGAACCTCGACGGTGACGTTGAGCTGCACGGTGGCGACCGTCTCGGACATGGAGTAGCCGACACCATACCACCAGTAGAAGAGCTTATAGCCCATGTCCACCTGCTCCACATTCACCTGCACCTCGGTAGCCCCATCACGGGCGCTCTCGACTACCTCCATGCCAGAGTTGCGCAGTTCCATGGCGAGGCCGTTGCTGACGTACTGCATGGCGTCTTCAATGGAGACGCGGCCATCGAAGACAAACTCCTTCTGGGCAGTGGTCACCGTCAGATGGACCTGACGTGGCTGCTGCAGCAAGCGGGGACCGACGGGGTGATAGGCTTTCAGGTGTTCCAGCGAGGAACCGCAAGCGAGGGAGAGCCCCAGCAAGGACATGAAGAGCATGTTTCGCATATTACGAGGCACGCCGGGCCTCCTACGTTGCCGCAAATCATCGGGTGCTCGTGGGAGTGTACCGAGGGGGATGGCAGGCGTCAAGACAGCCACCTGAGTTGAACTACTGATGCAACTTTGTGCTGAGGCCCAACTCCTCCAGTTGACGCTGGTCAACGGGACCGGGCGACGCAGTCATGAGGCAAGTGCCACTGGTCGTTTTGGGGAAGGCGATGACATCACGAATGGAGCTGGTACCCGTCAACATCATGACAATACGGTCGAGGCCGAGGGCCAGGCCACAGTGAGGGGGCGCACCAAACTTGAGCGCCTCCAGGAAGAAACCGAACTTGGCCTCGGCCTCTTCGGCACTGATCTTCATGGCATCGAAGACCGCTTTCTGCATTTCCATGTCATGAATGCGGATGGACCCGCCACCCAACTCGACGCCATTCAAGATAATGTCATAGGCCCGGGAATAGACCTTCTCGGGGGCGGTAGCAAGGAGTGGCATGTGCTCGGGAATGGGCTGTGTGAAGGGGTGGTGCATGGCGACCAACCGATTCTCCTCTTCATCCAACTCGAACATGGGAAACTCATGCACCCAGCAGAACTCGAAGTCGTCGAGACGCTCCGGGTAGACCACAGGACCCAGCCGGTTGCGCAGTGCCGCGAGGCTGGCGTTGACGATCTTCTTGTCGCCGCCGACAAAGAGGAGCAGGTCACCAACATTTGCCGCCATGAGGGCCAGCAACTCCGGTTGCAGTTCAGGCCCCAGGAACTTCGCCACGGGACCGGAAAGGCCTTCGTCGGTGCACTTGAGCCAGACCAGTCCACGGGCCCCGTAGATGCCCACAAATTTGGTCAACTCGTCGAGTTGCTTGCGGGAGTACGCTGCGGCCCCGGGGACGCAGATTCCCCGGGTCATGCCACCAGCTTCAAGGATGGTCTGGAAGAGACCGAACTGAGACCGCTTGAAGATGTCCGCACCATTCTGGATTTCCATGCCAAAGCGGAGGTCCGGTCGATCGATGCCGTATTTGTCCATGGCCTCGTCATAGTGCATGCGTCGCACCGGCAGCGACACTTGCCGGCCGGTGACTTCCTTGACCAGGTCCACCATGAGTTCTTCGACCACGGCCATAATGTCAGCTTCGTTGGCGAAGGACATTTCGATGTCGATCTGGGTGAACTCTGGCTGGCGATCGGCCCGCAGATCCTCGTCCCGATAGCAGCGGGCGATTTGATAGTAGCGGTCGTATCCGGCAACCATGAAGATCTGCTTGAAGAGCTGAGGGGACTGCGGCAAGGCGTAGAAGCTGCCTCGGTGCAAGCGGGATGGAACCAGAAAATCCCGCGCCCCTTCTGGAGTCGATTTCATGAGGGTCGGAGTTTCCAGTTCCAGGAAATCCTGACCGTCGAGGAAGCGACGAGTCACCCGATTCACCAGCGCCCGCTTGATGAGCTTGTCCTGCATCACCGGCCGCCGCAGATCGAGGTAGCGGTACTTGAGCTTCAACTCCTCGCCGGCATCAGTATCGTCACGAATGACAAAGGGTGGGGTCGCAGCACGGTTGAGGACTTCCACCTCAGAGACGACAACTTCCACTTCCCCCGTGGGCATATCGGGATTGACATTGGTACCCCGATGCTCGGCCTTGCCCAGAACCGCAACCACCCACTCGTTGCGAATGGTGCCGGCCGTGGCAAACGTCGGGGACTCCTTGTCAAACCGGAGCTGAACCACGCCGGTGCGATCCCGCAGCAGCATGAAATAGCGCCCCCCCATGTCCCGGATCTGGTCAATCCAGCCCATGAGCACAACGCTCTCGCCGTCGTCAGTACCACGCAACGACCCGCACATATTGGTGCGCTTGATTTCGTCAACAAACTTCATGGAGTAGCTCCTCAGATACGTTCAAATACAGCATCGCCGAAAGGTAGAACAAGCGGTGGTGAAATGCAAGCTGGGGTTGCCGTTGCCTCGGTCCTTTCCCGAGGCCTGCGGCCGCTGTTGCCGTTGACGGCGGGGAACGCAGTGTTGGTGGTGCGTGGGCATGGAAGCATTGCCTGGACGTGGTTGCCGAGCACACGAAGCAGATGAATTCGGGTGGTCTCCCGAAGAGCGCTTTCCCGCCCTAGGCCTCGCCGTAGCCTTGGCGAAGGCGGGTGGGAAGCTGGCCGGCCGCAGGCCGGACTGATGGGGCAAGCGAGTGATGGACCGAGTCATTTCTGCGAAAGCCGATGTCGGAGGCAACCCGCACCACGGCCCCCGGGCTACCGCACGAGGGTCACTTCCACACCCACGTCCAGTTTGCTCCAGACCCGGTCGGCGGTGAGGGCGGGAAGCCCTTGAGAGAGGGCCAGTGCAAGACAGGCGCGGTCGCCCATGGAGAGGCCCAGGTGACTGGTCTGGGGAATGAGTGCGGCAGCCCTGGCAGCATGTTCAGAGGAGAAAGCGACGATGCCTATGGGAGAGCGATCGATCTTGGCCAGGACCGGGAGCGGGTCATGCCCGTCTCTGGCGAATCGGCCCAGTACTTCTGAAAGGTTGACGGTGGAGAGCAGGGAATTGGCAAGGTGGGCAGCGACCTTCTCATGGCCCGTTTCGCGAAAGAGAAAAGCCAGGAGCGCCGAGGCATCAAGGACGATCATTCGGTAGTTGCCTCTCGCCGCCGTTCGTCGAGCAATTCGTCAACAACCCCGGCCGGTTTGCTCCCTCCATAGAGTGAATCGACCAACTCCTGAAGCTCTTCAACGGGAGCCACTTCGTCCGCGCACGCTTCCGCCAAGATCGCCCGTGCTTCTGCCTCCATGCTGCGACCCGCACGAGCGGCTCGCAGCCGAAGTTTGCGGTGCACGTGCTCGGGCAGCATCCTGATGTTCAAGATAGCCATCGCCTCCTCCATGCCTACAGTGTAGGCACTGTAGGCACAGGGGTCAAGTGGGACGTATTCAAAGCCAACTCACATCCTCCGCTGGCCATCCACAAGCCCGTGACGGGTCGTTTTCTGCGAAATCCGATGTCGGAGGCAACCCGCAGCACCCGAGCCGATGCGGTGCAGGGTAGCCCACGGCTCGGCGCCGCCGGCGCCTGCCGCCGTGGGTACCACTGTGGCCGAGCATGGAGTGTGCTACTTAGCGCGGATGATCCAGGAGTTGAGGGACCCGGTATCTTCGCCCCACTGGTCGGTGACCTTGAGAGTCCAGTCGCCCTTGGCAGCTTCGGCGTTGAAGTCCTTGACGTCGTAGGTTTCCTTGACGTCGTCGTCGCCGCCACCGAGGCCGAATTTCTTGAGGATCGCTTCTTTGCCTCCGGGGGAGGTCAGGGTCACCTGGAGGTCGCCGATGTAGGTGTGCGTAATGTCTACGACCACTGTCAATTCATGAATAGCCAGTTCATCGGCGATAGTGATGACGCTGGTGATAGCCTGACCCATTACGTTGCCCGGCCCGCCGTCGGGAATGTCGATGGGGGTATCTTCGCTGGTGTACTCGCCCGGTGCCACTTCGGGGTCTTCGTGCTCGGCCAACATCTTGGCAAGAATATCGTTGGCGATGATGTCGTAGTCCAGATAGGGGTTCTCATAGTCTCGGCTCGACTGATTGACATTGCCGGTGGGCTGCCACATGAAGTCGGGATGGGCGTGGGCGTAGTCCCAGGTGGCGCCATGGTTCCACTCGCCGTCGCCCAGAATGCGCGCGGCATCGTCGGTCATAGGTTTGTCCAGCCAGAGGACGTACGAGAGAGTCCGGATGGCCACATGGTCCTGGTGGTTCGACTTCACCCAGTAACCGTTAGAGAAATTATCGTGGGTCATCTGGTCAAAGCGGTACTCGGCAGTGACGGCATCGTGGGCAACGCCATCTGACATCCAGTGAATGGTGGTGGAGCAGAGCACAGGGTAGACATCCTGCTCGCCCAGCTTCTTCACTTCCGGTTCCTGTGAGGCCCAGCCGCCATAGTAGGTAAGTGCTACATCTACCTTCTCCGGGGAGGCAGTGCCATCCTCGGCAACTTCGTACTGTGGCTCGCACTTTGACCAATAGGCCTTGACGGGCTGATTCCAGACTTCCTGGCCGGTAAACTCATCGATGACAAAGGCCTTGTCCCGATTGCCAATCTGGTCGGCGAAGAAGATGTGGAAGGCCGCGGGAGTGACGTCGTTGTAATCAATTCCCTTGCGGTCTTCTTCGTTCTTGTGCGCTTCGCTGCGGCTGCCAAAGAAGCTGGATGAGCACTCCATCCAGGCCTCAGTAAGGAGCCCCTTGACGTCGCCAACATGAAAGATGATGCCGTTGAGTTCAACCTCTTTGGTGGGCTCGGGTTCGACGCAGGCGGCACCGGCCCAGGCATTGCAGTGGCCCCACCAGTACTGAACGCCAAACTGGCCGTTGCCGTGGTTCATTACTTCCCACTCGTAGGCAGTATCGATGTCCACTGAGAGACCGTCGAGTTCCTTCTTCTTCTCGTCGATCTTCTCTTTGAGTTCGTTGTATTTCTTCCCTTCGTCGGTCTCAGCCCACTTGAAATCGGCTTCGCCCTTATGCTCTTCAATCATCCGATTGATGGTGTAGATGAGATCACGCCGCTCTTCGATCCAGTCGTCCACGAACATGGCGACGTCTTTGGATTTCTCGATGAAGATCTTGAGCTCTTCGTAGCCCATCTTCTCTTCCCGCTCCTGATAGAGGTCATACTTCTCTGCCGGGGAGAGATTGGTGCGGTCGCCGTCGGCCGGCACCGGCACGTAGTCCACCATGCCAGAGCCGTTGAAACGATTAGCGATGCCATCAGACTTATAGGACCACCACTGGCCCACCCAGACGATCTTGGAAACCGCACCCTTCTCTGGGAGACTGTTGAAGCGGTATTCGCCGTAGCGTTTGTTGTAGTCTTCGTAGGCCGCCAAGGCATTGGCGGAGATGAGGGCCACCACGAGGGCGCTAATTATCGATGTCATTCTCATAATGCCCACCTCCTAGCGCAACACAAGGGTTTGACCGACAAGCAGGCCGTACCCTTGTTTGCAATCAACGTAGAAGGGCCAAAGATGGCCCTCTTCCCAGTAGACA
>CALGBT010000077.1 GCA_937884235.1 uncultured Pseudomonadota bacterium | reverse complement strand
GCCGAATACTTCGAGCTCACCTTTCAGCTCTGGATGGACAGTCCCACGGCCGACGCTGCTGGGAAAGCCGAGGGGGGCATCCTGGCCACTTACCGGCAGCCAGCGGGGCCCGTGGCTGAGGGGTTCTTCCCCGTCACCTTGGTGATCTGCCCGGCCACCATGGAGATTCTCTACGTCGACAAGGGATTCTACGACGAGATCGTCCTGGATATCGTGGACCACTGGTTGTACGAGGAGGAGTGTGGAAATGGGCCCGCCGGACCATAGCCGGGCAGGCCCGTGACAGCCAACTAGTTGCAGCTGACCGACAGGTCGTAGTTGCCTTCGGCGCCATTGTAGCCGTCAACAATCACATAGTAGGTCGTGTTAGCGTCAGCCTCAAAGGTGACGGAGGAGAAGCCGTAGGCGATGCAGGAGGCCGGATTGCAGCCCAGGCCGTCGTCAGCCAGGACCAGCAAGTCAAGTTCTGCGTATTCCCCGTCATCATCGACTTCGTTGTCCAAACTGACCGTGACCGTCTCGGGGCCGTCCACCGTGAGGGTGTACGTGTACTCGGAACCGTCGTAGTTGTACGAGTTGCAGGAGTAGGCGTTGACCAGGTCTGCCGAGCCGCCGCCATCGGTGCTCCACGAGTCGGTGGAGTCACAGGTGATCATTGCGAACTCAACGGTGTCTGGTGAGCAAGCCTTTTCGCAGGGCGCGCCGGGGAAGCAGTCGCCATCGGCGCAATCGACAAGGCCATCCTGGTCATCATCCAGCCCATCGGTACAATCCAATTCGGTTGCCGGAGCGCAGTCAAAGGCGATGTGGTAGGTGCCTTCAGCACCGTTGTAGCCATCAACGATGACGTAGTAGAGCTTGCCCTCTTCGGCGACAAAGGTGATTTGGCTGAAGTCATGGTCCAGGCAGTTGACGGTGAGGCAGGCATTGCCTTCGCCGGCTTCCACCACAACGAGGTCCGTCTCGGCGGTCTCGTTGGAGAGGCTCACCGTGACTTCGCCATCGTAGGGGGCGACAAAGTTGTAGACATACTCCGGGCCATCCAGGACGTCGTCCGAGCAGGCGTAGGTATCTGCATTATCCGTGGAGTCGAAGGAGTAGTTCAGGTAGTCCTCTTCGAAACCACAGCTGGCCGAGAAGGGGAAGAGCCAGGGGTCGCAGCCATCAGAGCAGGCCTCGGAGTACTGGCAATCATCATCTGCGCAGTCCGTGAGGTCGTCATCGTCATTGTCAACGCCGTCGTCACAGTTGGCCTCCACGTCCGGGGGGCACTCAACAGCGATGGAGTAGGTACCTTCAGCACCGGCAAAGCCGTCGACCACGAGGTAGTAGGTCGCACCTGCCACTGCGTCGAAGGTCACCTCGGAGAAGCCCCAGGCAGCGCAATTGGCCGGCAGGCATTCGCCCTCGTCACCGGAAGTGAGCACCAGAATATCGGTCTCTGCCGTCTCATCCGTCAGTCTGACAGTGATGGACTTGGAAACTGGGGCGACGAAGACATAGGCGTACTCGGGAGCGGCATAGCCCCAACCATTGCAGCTGTACTCGTCGATGAGATTGGTGGACCCGAAGTTGTAGTTGGCCCAGGCATCAGTTTCGCCACAGGCGAGGCTCCATGCCGGCTGACAGATGGGCAGGGGGCAGTCAACGGAACCGGCACAGTCAGGGTCGTCGCAGTCAGTAAGATCGTCGAGGTCGTCGTCAAGGCCATCGCCACAGTTGAGCTCATGCAACGGCTGGCAATCGATGTCGATGGTGTACTCGCCTTCGCCCGGCAAGGCACCTCCTTCATAGCCGTCGACCACGAAGAAGTAGGTCTGGCCGGCGGTGGCCTCGAAGGTCACCTTGGAGAAGCCCCAGTCACGACACTGCTCGGGGTCACAACCTTCCCCCATGCTCTCCAGCACGATAAGGTCGGTCTCCGCCTCTTCACCCGAGAGAGAGACCGTCACCATGGCATCGTATCCGGCGGTCCAGGTATAGGTATACTCCGGTCCGGTGTAGTCCCAGGGCGAGCAGGCATAGCCATCAACCACATCCGTGGCACCGTTGTTGTCTGTTGCCCAGGAGTCGCTACCGCCGCAGGTTAGGGTCCAGTCGGGTATGCAGGTGTCGGCGCACAGTGCGTTGGCACCGGGCTGACAGACACCGTCGGCGCATGTGTCGCCACCGGTGCAGGGGTCCCCATCATCACAGGAGGCAGTATTGTCAACGGCAATGCAGCCCAGAGCGGCATCGCACATGTCATTGGTGCAGGGATTGCCGTCGTTACATACAGGTGTCTGAGAGCCGACACATTCGCCACCTGCGCAGACGTCGATGAGAGTACATACATCATCGTCACTACAAGGCTTGCCATTTTCAAAGTCGGCGGTCACACAGTCTCCAGAATCGGGCATGCAGTAGGTGTACTTGCAGTCGCCATCTGCGGACTTGTCGCATTTGACTACGGTGGTGGGATTCACCTGGCATTTGAAGGCCTTGCAGACCAGCGTGCCGTTGCAAAGATTGCCGTCTTCCTTGGCGGCACAATCTGCGTCGGACTGGCACTGGCAGTCGGGATTGGCGTCGCCCGTGCACGTACCTTGCTGGCAGTAGTCGTTGAGGGTACAGGTGCTGCCGTCGTCACAGTCGACCGTATTATATGAGTAGACGCAGCCCAGATTCACGTTGCAAGAGTCATTGGTGCAGATGTTGCTGTCGTCACAGAACTTCGGCTCGCCCTTGCAGATACCGGCATAGCACTGGTCATCGGCGGTGCAGGCGTTCTCATCATCGCAATCAGCACCGTCCAGCAACTTGATCTGCACGCACTCGCCGGTCTCCGGCTCACAGGTGGTGGAAACACAAGAGTCCATTCCTTCCACGGTGCAATCCACGACGGTATCGAGGTCCAGCACGCACTTCTTGTCCTTGCAGACCAGGGTGCCGTTGCAAACGTCGCCATCTTCTTTGGCGGCACAGTCTGCGTCGGTCACGCACTGGCAATCCGGATTCGGCTCGCCAACGCACTCACCGTCAACGCAAGTGTCGTTGATGGTGCAGGGGTCGCCGTCACCGCAGTCGTTGTCCAGGGGAGCATACTCGCAGCCCGTGTCGGGGTTGCAGGAATCGGCCGTGCAAGCCTTGTTGTCGTCGCAATCGACGGGCAAACCTTTGCAGACGCCGGCGGAGCAGTAATCGGCGCTGGTGCACTCATTCTGATCGTTGCAGGCAGTGCCATCAAGGGCATCGCCCCCTTCGCACTCCCCGGTAGCGGGAATGCACTTGTCCTCTTTGCAGGGGTTGCTATCGCCGGCACAAACCACCACCGTCTCTTCGTCGACAACGCACTCGGAATCCACGCACTTGAGAGTGCCGTTGCAAGCGTTGCCATCTTCATAGGCCTGGCACTCTTCGTCCGAGGCGCAGCTGTCGCAGGCCTCCACCGGGTCGCCGACACATTCGCCATCGGTGCAAACGTCATTCTCGGTGCAGA
>CALGBT010000076.1 GCA_937884235.1 uncultured Pseudomonadota bacterium | reverse complement strand
GCCGTGCACCCCGCTGGCCATCATCTCACTGGCTTCCACCCGGATCGAAAACTCCCGGCCTCGCTGGTAAAGCCGCACCACATTGCTGTCCGCCGGGACAACGGCACGGTCAACAAGCACCCAGCTCTCGGCATCTGGTTTTACAACCATTCCAGGTTCCCTGAGGTCTCAGCCCTTACTGCTCAAAGCAGTAGAGTGAATAGTCGCTCCCACAAGCATTGGCAAAGGAGTAGTCGGTCCAATCGTTGTCTGACTTGTTCCGAAGCGCGAACGCACTCCCCTGGATGGGAGAGCCCTGCGTCGCAGTGGTCGTCCAACCCTTGCAGTGACAGTCGCTGCCGTAGCACTTGTGGTTGGGGTCTTCGAAGAGGCCCGGGGTACCGTCTATCCTTGTGTATGACCAGATCAGAGTTCCAGTTGTCGGAACCTCGCCAAACTCGGTGAGGTTGAGGGGCACGTTGATGGACCCGTTGGTCAGGTCGGCCCAGTTGTTGGCAATGACCGTTCCGTTTACCAGCACATATGGTACGTTGGCCTTGACGAACCGAGCGGAGGGCGAAGTATTGACCGTCGCCGCACTCAACCAGGCCTTGTAAACCCCGCTAAGGCCCGCCGCGTCGGCTCGCTGCTGGCAGAAGGAATCGGCCCCGGCAACACCGCCGAAGTTCCCATTGTGACCGATGCTGGTAACGAAGACTCGCTTGACGTTCTGCTGCGGTTCCGTGCAAATACCAGACTCACATTTCCAGCCCGCCTGACCGCAATTGGTGCCATCGGGCAAAGTCACATTGGAACACCCCGTCGTCGCATCGCAACCATCGCTGGTACAGTCATTGTCGTCGTTGCAGTCAAGGGAACTCACACCCGGCTGACAACTACTTCCCCCACACTGGTCCCCCAGGGTGCAGAGATTACCGTCATCGCAGGCCGCCGCGTTGGCGACGAAGGCGCAACCTGCCTCGGACTGGCAGGAGTCATCGGTGCAAGGATTCAGGTCATCACACACCAGAATGTTGGCTGGCAGGCACCAGCCCTTAGCGCAGTGGTCGCCTTCGGTGCAAGCGTTGCCGTCGTCGCAGAGAGCAGCGTTGGCCACAAACGCACAACCGGTTTGCGGCAAGCAGGAATCATCGGTGCAGGGGTTGTTGTCGTTGCATACCAGGGTCGATGCGCCCATGCATTCACCGAGGTGACATTGGTCATTCGTGGAGCAAAGGTCACCATCGTTGCACGGCCCGGAATTGAGAGTATGGGCGCATCCCTGGCCAGGCTTGCACAAGTCGTCAGTGCAGGGATTGCCGTCACTGCAGTCAATGAAGTTGTCGAAGGAACATGCGGCATTGGCGCAGTGGTCCCCTTTGGTGCACTCATTCCCGTCATCGCAGTCGTTGGCGTTGGCCACGAAAAGACACCCTTCGTCGGGGCCGCAGCTATCGTCAGTACAAGGATTATCATCGTTGCACAACAGGGCCTGACCCGGTTCGCACATCCCCTGGACACACTGGTCGCCTATGGTGCACCCGTCGCCATCATCACAAGGATAACCTTCGTGGGCTGGTGCCAGGGAGCACTCGCCGGTTTCGGCATCGCAGGCCGCTTGAAGACAGATGGAATCGCTCCCTGCCGGCTCGGGGCAGACAACCACGCTGCCCGCTTCAACAGCACAAGAATAGGGCAACTTGTCCGTGGCACAGAACAAAGTGCCATTGCACATGTCCCCGTCCTCAAACGCCACGCAATCCGCATCAGTGAGACACTCGCAATCTACGGAGAAGCCCAGGCACTGCCCCTCTTCGCACTGGTCTTTGACAGTGCAAGGGTCACCATCATCGCAGGGGGCCATATTGTACTCCACCGCACACCCGCCAAGGCCATCGCAAAGGTCGTCGGTGCATGGGTCTTTGTCGTCGCAATCAATGGGCTTGCCAACGCAGGCTCCGGCCTCGCAGTGATCGCCGATGGTACAGGCATCGCCATCCAGGCATTCCCCCTGAGTGAGTTCTTCGTACTGGCAACCGCCCACGCTGTCACAGGTATCGATGGTACACTGGTTACCATCATCGCAGAGGTTGAGGTAGCCACCGTCCACCAGTTCCGGCTCATCCACCTCACCGTCGCAGTCATTGTCCAGACCATCGCAGGTCTCCTGGGATGGAACCGCGGCATCGCAATCTGTCAGCCCCGCTTCGACGCAGAATCGTTTGCCTGGACAGAGCCCGAATTCGTTCTCCAGCGCGCACGGGTTCCAGAGCCCCAGGGCCACGGAGGTGTCGGTGCAGGGGCACTCCCCGGTATCGTTGACGCACTGGTTGATTGCCGCCCCCTCCACCGTCACAACACTCTTGCAGGTGAATCCCCAGGGGCAGGAATCATCGAGGCCACACATCCCGCCGCAGAAACTCCCCTGGTCGCCGTAGCTGACGCACGCGTCTTCGGTCCCGGCAGCTCCCGCACAGTCGTCAGCCTCAGCGCACGGCCGACAGAGATTCGGATATGCAGAGACGCAGATGTACAAGACGTCCGGACCGCCGGCATCAACCTGGGAACAGGTCCAACCCGCCGGACACTCTTCCTGGCAGTGCTGGGTGCAAACCTTCTCACCCATATGCTCCACGCACCAGCCTGACTGGCAATCGCTGTTCTCGTCGCACCCATCCAGAAAGCAGCCGCCCCCGGGTTCACACGTGAACTGGCCGAAATCTTCGTCGGCAACATCGGTTCCGTCCCCCTCCAACTTGTGCCCCGTATCCGCAGTGCCAACATCGACAGCGAACTTCACTTCGACAACGTCGCTTCGTGGAGCAGCATCAGACACAGAGTCCTCAGGCCCCCCCTCATGAACCGCATTCGGCGAGGTAGAACATCCCCACACTAAGGCTCCAAACAAGAGCAGGCTATTCCATTTAGTCACAAGCTCACCTCAACTATGTCAAGCCCCAAGAACCGAGGCCATCAGCGCCTCATGCGAGAGTATTGCACAGCCCGTATGGCCGCACAACAACCGGATACCGCTGCCAGATGCTTCCCGAAGCCGCGTACGCAGAAATCCTGTTCACCTCCGACACTATCTGTCGCACCCCCTCATTTAGAATGTCTGGGTATGGGCGAAAACTGCTTTAAGGAGAGACTATGAGCCGAATGTCGCGACGGCGTCGCCGAGTGCAGACCGAATCACAGTTCAAGGGCCCGGGCGTGGGGGCGGGCGTGGGCATGGGGACCTTGCATCGCTTTACCCTTGATGCCTCGCTACGGCTGGTCGGTCAACACGAGATCAACAAAGGTCTGCTCAGCCTGGTCCTCAAGATGATCGGCTCGGAGGGGCGGGGACGGTTTGTTGAGGGCGCAGGGTCGATCTTTGGCATTCGCAACAACGAGTCGGCGGTGGTGCCAAAAGAGGAAGAAGAGGTGGGAGGGCCGTCCACCCTCGGTGAGCTCATGCAGGCACTCGGCGGTGACCTCGGGGCCAGGCTGTTGGACGATGCTGATGAATCGGACCTGCCTCTGGGGGCGATTCCCCTTGACTGGGCGGAGGGCGGGGCACAGGTCAGTCCCTGGCAACTCGGCGAATTGGTCTTACGGGAGATCGACCGTGCCAGCAACCCCGATGCTGCCGAAATCAAGGTCGAAAAGCTCTTGCATAAACTGTTGCAAAAAGCCCTAAGAAGATCGGCTGAGTCTAGCAAATACCCGGCCCTGGACGAGCTTTCTGCCGCCTTCGGTCTGGCGCCCGACAGCCAACGCGTGATTCTTTTCTTCCTGGCCTACAGCCAGTTCCTGGTCCTGGAGTCCTTCTGCGATTCCCACTGCATGGCCGACTGGCCCCGTCTCATTGCCACCTCCTGCGGTAACACCGAGCAGCAGACCAGGCAACTGCTGGCTGCCGATGGACCGCTGGTGCGCAACGGCATCCTCCACCGCGAGGGGCTGGACATGCCCCCCTATTACAGCCTGGCAGCGCCCGTTGTGGACTTCCTTACCGGAATGGGCGGCAAGCCGCTGGAAGAGCATTTCGTGCGCTTCGACAAGGGGCCCACCTTCGCCACCGACTCATTTCCCGTGACCCCGGAAGACCTCTCCGTGATGCAGTCTTTCATTGCCGGCGGCAAACCGGTGAACATCCTCGTCCATGGCCTGGCCGGCACCGGCAAGACGGAATTCACCCGGGCGCTCATTGCCACCGCCGGCAAGCGCATCTGCTTCGTCGAATCCGGGGACGACGGCAACCCTCGCGAACGACGTGTCGCCCTCGCCGGAGGGGCAACCATGGCTGCCCCAACCGAGGCCGTCCTCATCGTCGACGAGGCCGACACCCTGCTCAACACCAGCGACCCGTACCGTCAAAACGGTGTGGACAAAGGCTGGCTCAACCAGTTCATGGACAACTCACCAGCCATCATCGTCTGGATCACCAACCATATCGGGAGCATTCCGACCTCAATCCGGCGCCGCTTCCTGTACAGCCTGGAGTTCACAGCCTTCACCCGAGTCCAGCGCCTGGCCATGTGGAATCAAGTGCTGTCCGGATCCCCCATCGAGCCCATCGTCCATGAAGCAATGCGGGTGCGCCTGGCGGCCACTTTCCACGTCAACGCAGCCGGCATCGCCGCGGCTATCGAGGCAGTGGCCGGCATCATCGCGGACAGCCCGGACCACCAATCTGTGGAGAAATTGCTGGCGCAATTGCTCCGCCGTCACCAGGTGCTGGTGAACGGCCAGGAGCCCCGCAAAACCATTGAC
>CALGBT010000075.1 GCA_937884235.1 uncultured Pseudomonadota bacterium | reverse complement strand
CGACTCAATGAGGGCCACTCGGTCCGCCAACCCGTTCAAGGTGGCTCCGGGGTTGTCCGGGTCCTGACAGCGCCCCAGACCGAAATTGGATACGCCGCCCCCGGCAAAGAGGCGGCCGCTCCAGTGCCGGCCATGGGTGCCCGCCCCGGGGTAGTCGTTTTCTTCGAGGATTTCATAGGCTCGGCGATAGGGCCATTGCGGGAAGTGGTCGATTTCAATAATCATCCCTCGGGCCATCAGGCCTGCCATCAGCGCCTCGCCAATGGGCGTGATGGTCGCATTCTGACACCACTCACCCTCGAGGGCCGGGGCCGTGAGCTTACTGAAATAGGAGGCCGTAGCGCCGATGGGATCGTCCACGAAGTCGCTCATGTCAACGTGAGGATCTGAGAGGTACTCGTCCCGCGGTTCTACCAGGCCGCCAAAGGTAACGGGGCCATGGTCCCACCCCTTGGGCATATCGTCGGTGACGCACTCCTGGGTGTAGTTGAGCCAGTGGCCGGTCAAGAGGAAATTGCCGGCCTGCAGGACCCCGCGGCTCCCGTCAGCGGGGGAGAAGCGATTGTCGAACTTGTGCACGGGAAAGACTGCGCGCACGCCGCGTTCATAGTAGATAGCCACCGAGTCGCCACCCGAGCAGGCCGGCCATGCGGCGCACCCCAGCTCCATCAACGCGCAAACGATGCGACCGGCATTAGCGGCTCCCAATCGAGTACCCTCTGGGTTTATTTGTGCTCATCTTCTCCTCACTTCTTGCGCGGGTCAACTCACCGTTCCGTCCGGGCCTTGCGGAGCCCCGCGAATGGCAATGAGATGCCCCATGCCGTCCTCCAGCAGGGGACAGAAAGACGTTGCCCTTCCACCGCACCGGAGTCAAGCAAAACCGGGTCGTGGCTGGGGGGCGAGCCGTGGCGTAGCCATGGCCGAAGCGTGATACTGATGTCGACGTGGGATGTGGGGCTAACAGCCAATGGCACTCTTCCTCCGAGTGCTGGAGCAGGCACATTGCACCACCCGGTCAAAGTCAGCCCTCGTTCGGAATGACTATGGCAATGCTTCTTTGTGGCTGGGCTGCCGTTGGTTGGGCACCGTCAGAGAGGAGTTCTCTAACAGCAATGCCGGCATCAAGGCCACCCATCTGATCGGATATTGCCGGGGCCCTTCGCACTAGCAGAAACACTACCGTAGTCATTCCGAAGTTGCGAAGCATTGCCTTTGCGGTTCTCTGTACCGTCCTTGAGCAACCTGAGGAAGAGTGAGCGTGCGCTACCAGCGGTCCACCTCCGTCATGGGCTCCCAAAGCAGTGCCAAGGGTGTCTTGGTTTGCCGGTGCCGGCTCGCCCGCGACGCCCTCCCATGGTCCACCCGACGGGCTGTTCTCGCTTTGTTTGCTGCCCGCGTCTCGTGGTGATAAGCTGCAGTCTGTTACAGAATTTGGGGTTCAATGAGGGGGGGCACCGTGGGAAGTGAGCGTCGCCGGCACGGTCGATGGGACTTTCAAGATGCCGTTTACTGCTACATAGACGGAATTCGGACGGACGTTCGGTCCACTGACGTGAGCGGCAGCGGCTTGTTCTTTGAGACGGCCCGTCTGATCCTTCCGGGGACGGAGGTGGCCCTGGTCTTTTTGTCGCAGCTGAAGAAGTGGGAGCGACCCATATTCCTCGGCGGTCGGGTGATGCGAAGGCAAAGCAGACCGGTCGCTGGAGTTGGAATCCGCTGGGAGCGGGCATCCACGCCGGGCCCGCCGGAAGCGCTGGAGGACTTCCTTGAGAAAGTGCTTAAGCTGCACCGGCCCGAAATTGCCATGAAGCCCTTTGGTCCGAGGGGATTTGTTCAGGCGGTTTATGAGTTCCCTCTGGACGCGGAGAAACTCGGAGTCGATGCTGGAGCCGTGAAGGATGCGGCTGGCGGGGGAGCACTCAAACGTGCCGAGGATATGGAAATCACCGCCGAGGAAGAACTGTGCGAGCCAGATGATGGGAACTTGGCCCCCATTCCTGGAGCGGGTCCGCTGACAACTCAGATCGCAAGTTCAGATACGGTTGCTCCGGCCGCTCTACCCGGGCGTTTGAAAATTGCTGGAAGATGGAAGTCGGTTCACCTCTCTTCCCTCGCCCTCAAGCACGTTTTTGTCGAGGCGACGGGCG
>CALGBT010000074.1 GCA_937884235.1 uncultured Pseudomonadota bacterium | reverse complement strand
GGCACGAGCAGGCTGCAGTGTTCATGGCCGAAGCTTATGGTCGACTCAACCGCAAACCAGGTATCGCCATGGTCACAGCCGGACCGGGATTCACCAATGCGCTGACCGGTATCGCCAATGCTTTTCAGGCCAACACGCCCCTTCTTTTGATTTCTGGTTGCGTAGGCGTGGTTTGTCCGGTGTTCTCCCAACAGCCAACCCAGGGTTGTCTGCCGGTGGGAGAGTACTTTTGGTGAGGCGGTCAGGATGCGCATCCCAGATTGCGGTATGGTGGCACAAGCTGGGAGCAGACGCGACGAGCTTTCGTCCTCCACGGAGCAAACCATACAACGAACCTGACCGCCGCAGGAGTCACTCCAGCAGAGGCTGGGAACTTCGACCCCGGCCTTGCGCGCAGTTGCAAGAATAGTCTCCCCGTCGGGACTCTCGACGGGGACGCCGTTGAGCACCCAGCTATTTGCCATGAGCTACCTCCACCGCGTCAAAAGGGCAGGCTCGGGCGCAGACGCCACACCTGATGCAGCGCTGCTGGTCTATCTCATGCCGAACCAGTGGATTGGCAGCAATGGCGCCCGTGGGGCAGGATTGCGCGCACAGCGTGCAGCCGTTGCAGTTCTCCTTGATGCCATAGTGCACAATGGCATCGCAACGACCGGCAGGACAGGTTCCCGCCAGATGGGACTGATATTCGTCACGAAAGGCATGGAGAGACGAAAGGAAGGGCCGAGGAGCGGCGCGGCAAAGCCCACAGAGAGCACCCTCTGCCAACTGCCTGGAGACCTGCTCCAGCTTCTCCAGCAGTCCCACTCTGCCGGTTCCTGCACAAAGGCGATTCATCCCATCCAGGAGCACTTGAGTCCCAATCCTGCCAACACTGCATCTGCCGCAGCACTGACCTGCGGAGAAGGCGACGAAGAAGCGAGCGAGGTCCACCATGCAGTCGGTGTCATCGAGAACGACCAACCCTCCCGAACCCATTTGAGCCCCATGTTCGCCCAGGGACTCATACGTCAGCGGCAGCTTCAGGGCAGAGGCCGGCACACAGCCTCCCGAAGGTCCTCCCACCTGCACCGCTTTAACCGTTCTCCCTTGCCTGGCCCCTCCCCCAATCCGCAGCACAACCTCGTCCAGAGTAGTGCCCATGGGCACTTCTATGAGGCCGCCCCGCACCACCTTCCCCGCCAATGCGAAGACCTTGGTGCCCGGGCTCTGCAAAGTTCCGTAGCGACTGAATTCCTCAGCATCGTGCCGGACAATCCAGGGCAGTGTAGCCAGCGTTTCCACGTTGCTGACAACGGTAGGTCTTCCCTGGAAACCCATCTCTGTAGGATATGGTGGGCGCAATGATGGCTCGGGTCGACGGCCCTCCAGCAACGCGATAAGGGCGCTCTCTTCGCCGCAGACGAAGGCTCCCGCCCCCCCGATAACCGCCACGTCAAACTCTGGCCCCAGGAGACCTTGAGAACGGCATTCCTGCGCGGCGTGGAGACATCGTTCATATGCCAGGCGATACTCCTTGCGGACGTGGAGAATCCCCTGTGTCGCACCGACTACTGCGGCCGTGATGGCCATCCCTTCAATGACCCTGAAGGGGCATGATTCCATGAGCATCCTGTCCATGAAGGCTCCGGGGTCGCCTTCATCGCCGTTGGCAATGACGAATCGTGGAGCCTGCTGGGTGCGTGCGCGGCGCCATTTCTCAGCAGTGGGAAACCCTGCCCCGCCGCGTCCACGGAGGCCGCTGCGGGAGATGCACTCCAGCGCGGCCTCGGGGTCTTGTCGAACGCGAGTGAGCATCTCGAAGCCGCCGCGTGCCTGATAGTCGGCCAGTGACGTCGGGTCGATTTCCCCCAGGTCTTGCGTTGCAATGCGCACCTGGGGGCCAAAAAAGGCGTCGGCATCAGCGAGAGACAATTCATCAGCTTGCGGCACTGCGGATGCGCCGTGCAGGGAGGCCAGGCTGCGGCTCAGTCGACGGGAGACCCTGGTGGCTGCCCCCGCCGCGACGTACTGCTCCAAGAGAGGCGCGACCTCAGCCGCAGCTACCTGTGCATAGCGCGCCCACGTGCCCCCGGGAGAGCGTACCTCCAACAAGGGAGTATGGCTGCAGATCCCCACACATCCCACTCCCTGGCTAATAATCACGGCGCGGTGTTTTGCAGCCCAGGTCTCAACAGCCGCCAGCACCTTGTCCGCACCCTTGGCGACGCAACAGGAACCGACCCCAACACGTACCTCGAGCCCGCGCTCGGGGGCAGGGGGGCTCGGCAAGGTGGGCTTGCCCACGGTTGCCCGGGGTTCCTCCAGGATCTGGGAAGCATCTTCGATCCGCACGGGCCCGACGACTCGACCGTCCACTTCCACCACCGGGGCCAGGGTGCAGCATCCAAGACACCCGGCCCGCCCCAGGTTTACCTCCTCCACACCTTCATGCGCAACTTCCAACGCGGCATGGAGGCGCGCCGCCCCCGCGGCGTGGCATGCCGTGCCGTGGCAGACGCGTATCTCGCGACCGACAGGCGGTTCCCATCTGAACCAGTCGAAGAACGTTGCCGTGCCCATGATGTCGGCCCATGAATATGGTCCAATTCGAGCCAGTTCCGTAACCGCTTCTTGTTCCAGAAAACCTGCTGAGGTCTGCAACTCCTGCAGAATCGAGACCAACCCCCCGGGGCTCCCCGAGAAGCGTTCGACTGCATCGGCGACGATGATTCGAATCGCCCTGCCAGGTAATTGCCGTTTCACTCGTCACCTTCCGGGGCTTCGCCAAGACGGAAGAGGTGGCTTGCTCCCCTCACATAGACGTTTCCATCGCCAAAAGCCGGGGTGGCGCTCACCTCTTCCGCCAACGTCCCACCACCGATTTCAGACCACCCATCCTGCCAACGATAGACCATGCCCACGCCCGCCGTGTTGAAGAGATAGAGGTTGCCTTCGGCCAGGGTAGGGGAGGCGCGGTATCGTCCTCTTAGTGAAGTTCGGTGCAGAACCTCACCGTTGGCAGTCTTCAAGATGTGCAGCCGGCCCTCAGTGGAGAGCAGGTAGACATGCTCTGCAGTTGCCAGAGGGGTGGGAATGTCAGGCACTCCACCTTCATGACGCCAGGCCACGTGGGTCTTGGTAACATCCCCCGCACCGTCAGTTCTTAGCGCGGTCAAATGGCGTCGTGGCTCGATGACCAGCACCAGGTCGCCCACCGCGATTGGCGAGGGAGCAACGTCTCCGTCCAGGACATCAGCGCGCCAGCGTTCGGCCCCGGTTTCGGGATCATAGGAGATGACCAGGGGATTGGCGGCGGTGATGAGTTGTCTTCCTGAGGCCGTGTCGGCCAGTACTGGAGTAGCCCAGGAGCTATGCGTCGGCCGCGCCGCGCGCCAGACCAACTCTCCCTGCCGCGCCGCGAACGCGTAGAGCACTGCAGGCCGGTCCCCGAGTTGGTCGAACTGCACGAAGAACCTTTTCCCGTCAGTCACCGGGGAACTGGCGAACCCGTACGCCGTCTCCGGCGTCCCCAGATGGGCCGTCCACAAGGCCTTTCCGTGGAGGTCAAACGCTCCCGCGTGACCCGTGCCGAAGAGGGCAAAGAGCGTTGTCGCAGTGGTTACTGGCGTCGAAGCGGCCCAACCGGTATCGGGACTAGTGAAAGGATCCACTCCTAGAACTGGCGCAGGACCGTTTAACCCTGCCCGCCAGGCCAGCACACCGTCAGTTTGCTGAAAACAGGAAATGAACCGGTCTTCCGCCACCATGCCGGTGAGGCAAACCAGCCCGGCCACCAGGACCGGTGAACCGTGGCCCTCCAAATTGGTGGGGACACGCCAGACAATGCCCTGGCCGGAAGGAAGATCCCATTTCTTCAGATAGCTGCCTTCGGGCGCGACTCCGGACCCTTGCGGGCCCCTAAACTGGGGCCAGACCGGAGGTTGCAAGGAGACAGCGTCTGGCGATTGCGCCGGTTCAATCGGGGGCTGATAGTAGGCCCACAAAATACCGCCCCCAACAACCAGGACAACCAGCGTAATCGCGCCGATTACTGCTCCGGAGTGACCCCTTTCGTTCTCGCGGGTTCGCACCCTCTGAGCGGGCACTGCTTGCAACCGATGGCGGTGTCGAAAGAGCAGTGCAAAGACCCCGAGAGACACGGCGAGCAGGAGCATCCAGCCGCCTCTCTCCTGCACTCGCCGGCTGTGCTGCTGCTGAGAGCGAAGGTCGGCATCGATCTTGCGTATTTGGGCTACAAGTGCCGGTTTGTCCTGGCTTTTTGTAAGTTGATTCTTCAATTCGAGGAGCGGGCTTTCGTCGACCAGTCGGGCCGCGGGCAACCAGCCGTGAGCCATCACGAGAAGGCCCCCAACGGCGAAGAGCAGCGCCACAATGGCCATCATGAGCAGGGGATCGTTGCCGGGCTTCTTCCATGGGGAACGGCTCACGCTGGCTCCTCCTCATTCGCGAGAGGGACCGGACAATCTGCGTAGCAGCGTCCGCAGGCCACGCATGCCGAGGGACTGGCGATATACTCCTTTTGCGGCCAGCGCCTGACCAGTGCGAGGACCCGCAGGACTAGAAAGAGCCCAAGAAAGGCCCCGAGGATGCCTGCACCAGTCACTACTCTTCTGGCTGCAACAGCAGCTTCTGCGGCCAGAACTGAGCGTGGTTCGTGCCTTCGTCCGTATCCGACGAGTAGCTCCTCGTCAACGGGTAGACCACTTTCCAGCTCCTGCTTCCCTGCCTCGGCGGCGCGTACATGACGTTCCATTTCCACCGTTGGATGCAATTTGGCCAGGGCCGGACCGACGGTCACCCCCAATTGGAAGCCGCCATAGGCGAAGAGTGGCCCGGCCACAATCATGACCAGGAGCAAGGCTCTTTCAAAGCGATGGTGCGCCCTGGCTTGGGTCGAATCCTCCGCCTCGGTCAGGGGGCGGATGGCACCATAGGGACAGGAGTTGCGACAGAGGTGGCAATTGACGCATTCCCCTGGCGGGATGCGCACTTCACGGCGAGCCAGTAATCCTAGAATCGCCAGGAGTGCACCATACGGGCAGAGCCAACGGCAGAAAGGACGCCCCACGAAGAGCGAGAGCAGCACGAAGGCCCCGGCGACAATGAGCATGTGCATCTCCCCGGAGAGGCGGAAGATGCGAACGAAGGGGTCATACCGACAGACGAGGAATCCCAGTCCCGTTGCCGCGAACAGGACCGCCACTGCCAGATAAATGTAGGGCAGCGACCCGAGCAGGGAGTCCAGCCATCGAGGGACGCGAGTAGAACGGACCAGAACTAACTCTTGCACCGCACCAAGGGGACAGACGCCGGCACAAAAAACTCGGCCAAAGAGGAGAACGAACGCCAGGGGCAGCACGAAGAAGACGAGAACTCCAGCGGGAAGTGTGGCCCCGGCGACCAGGCTCGCGGTTACGTTCTGCAGGGCCCCGATGGAACAGACACAGCCCTCCCGCACAAAACCGAACCAGAGCAATGAAGCGATTGCCAGTGCCACGAGTCCGCGGCGACTCCGCCGGCGATGGACCAGCCAGGCGGCGACGGCCAGCGCCACCAGGAGCAAGCCACCGTCCAACCAGACCCACCAGTCCCCGGGAGAGGGAGCCATTTGCTCAACCGGGAAAGTGTAGCCCGATTCGAAGTCCGGGGGGGGGAAGAGTTTGGTCCCCGTCGCCACGGCCCCGAAGAAGTTCAACCGTTTTTGCACCGGTAGTCTTCCTCCCCGTTGTAGCGGGTGATGGCTCGGCCCGGACAGGCGCGTGCGATGGAGCATTCGTTGCACTGCTAGCATAGGTCCTGGCTGATTTGCAGGAAGAACGAGCCGTTGCCATACGCCTTGCAATACTCTACGCAACGGGCACAGCCGATGCATTCATCTCGTTTGATGGAGTACTCAAAGTAGGGCGTCTCCACCAGTTTTCGATTCAGCGCGCCCGTGGGGCAAAGTTGATTCTCAGCCGCTTCATTCCGGGCCTGGTGGTCCGGTTCGAAGTATCCCGAACAGAGGTCGCAGTAACCACAGATGCTGTAAGCCTGGAAACAGCGGGCCGCAGATTGGGGGCGCACACACGATGTGGCACACTTGCCGCAAGCGGTACAGAGGGAGGGGTCGATCTGCCAGACCGAGTTGTCCGCCGGGCCGGTCAGAAGTAGCCG
>CALGBT010000073.1 GCA_937884235.1 uncultured Pseudomonadota bacterium | reverse complement strand
TGAAGCCCTCGCCTGGGATTCTGCCAACGGTTCTCCGTGGGTCTGCGGCAACTCATCTCCCTGCGTTGGAGCCAAGACGTTCCCACAGGCGCTGGCCGTCTGTGCCGCACGCGGAGGGCGCCTCTGCACTGCCAGTGAGATCGAGTCCGGTGAGGCGCAAGGCGCCGATTGTGGCTATGATGCCGCATTGGTGTGGACCATCTCAGAGTGTAGCGATGACCAGCATTACGTTCACCTTGGCAATGGCGATGGAGCATCTCAGTGCGTGGCCGATTCGGCCACGGCCATGGTTCGTTGTTGTGGCGATTTTGCCAGTTGCTGCCCCTATCGTTGTGATGGCGATGGGTGTGGCAGTTCTTGCGCCGGTGACGCCGGCTGCTGCGACGACTATTACTGTCAGGTCGGGAGTTGCGTCGAGAAGAAGGCCAACGGAGACACCTGCGTGGCTGATAACACCTGCCTCAGCGGCATCTGTGTTGATGGCTACTGTTGCGACGCTGCCTGTGACGGCCTCTGCCAGGCCTGCAACGTGGCTGGCAATCAGGGAACGTGCGTGTCTGTGCCGGCGGCTAGCGATCCGGCCAACGAATGCGCACTGTGCGAGGTCTGTGACGGGGCGGGCGACTGTACTGCTGCGCTCGTTGGCACCGACCCCGCTAATGACTGCGTTGAACAGGCCAAGTCCACCTGTGCCAACGACGGCACTTGCGATGGCGCCGGGGCCTGCAGACTCTGGGAATCCGGCACCACGTGTGCTGATGCCTACTGTTTCGAAGGTGCGATTTACGCTCAGGACCTTTGCGATGGAGCGGGGCTTTGTCTGGATGGGGCCACGACATCCTGCTCGCCGTACAACTGCGAGTCCGATGGCAGTGCCTGCAAGAGCGAATGTGGCAGCGATCTGGACTGTTACGCCGACTTCTACTGCGTAGGCAACGCCTGCCAGCCCAAACAGACCAACGGCAACACCTGCGATACGGCCAACCAGTGTCTCAGCGATCTCTGTGTCGATGGTTACTGCTGCAATTCAGCTTGCGACGGGACGTGCCAGTCCTGTGCCGTGGCTGGCTCAGCCGGGGTGTGCACCAACTATGGCAATAACACCGACGCCGAAGACGAGTGCACTGCCTGCAAGGCTTGCAATGGAGCCGGTGCCTGCAAGCTGGTCGCTGAGGGCCTCGACCCGATTGACGATTGTGCCGCCCAGGATGCGGCGGACTGCGGATTTGATGGCACCTGCAACGGCCTCGGCGCTTGCCGTCGCTGGCCCGGTGGGACCATCTGCAGTGCCTCGGTTTGCGGTGGCTCGGACCTCACCGCAGCCAAGGTGTGCGATGGTAGTGGCCAGTGTCTGGTTGCAACATCAGATTGCGAGGCGCTGGGCTGGCCCAACAACAACGGGTCGGCACTTGTCTGCGGCGAAACCGATCCCTGCAGCGGTACCGTGACCTTTGACCAGGCCGTGCAAGTCTGCAAGGGCCGCGGGGGACGGCTCTGCACATACTCGGAGCTGGCCAACAACGAAACCAAGGGGACCGGCTGTGGCTACGACTCCCAGCGCATATGGACCATCTCAGAATGTGCCGAGGACTCCTTCTACACCGGCCCCGGCGACTCGGCCAACATTGGAGCCATTCCGCAAGAGTGCACACCCAGCGGTAGTAGCGCCTACGTGCGCTGCTGCGCCGATGTGGAGAGTTGCTGTCCCTACGAGTGCGGCGCCAACAGCTGCAAGAGCATCTGTGCCGATGATTCTGAGTGCTGTGCCGGTTACTTCTGCAGCGGTGCCACCTGTGTCGCGCAGAAGGCCAACGGTGAGGTATGCTCGGATACCTCCGAGTGCACTAGCGGCAAATGCGTTGACGGAGTCTGCTGCAACAGCTCCTGTACTGGCGTTTGCAAGGGATGCAATATCGCCGGGAGCGAAGGAACCTGCTCATTCCATCCCGGATACAGCGACCCCGATGGCGATTGCCCCGCATGCAAAATGTGCAGCGGCTTTGGCTTCTGCAGCAATGTCCCGGCAGATTCCGACCCGCTCAACGATTGTACCCAGGCGGACCAGAGTACTTGCGGCCTCAATGGTACTTGCAGCGGTTCCGGGGCCTGCTCGCTCTGGGACAATACCACCGTCTGTGAAGAGCAGTCCTGCCTGGGCCACACTGTTACCGGGATAGGCATTTGCGACGGGGTAGGGGGCTGCGGCGACAGCGCAACCGCGGATTGTTGCCCCTACGTCTGCAGCGGCAATGACTGCCGCACCAACTGTTTCACCAACGACCACTGTTGCTCTGGCTTCTACTGTGTCGGCGGCGAGTGCATCGATGCTCAGCCCGACGGCTCGACCTGTGTCGATGACACTGATTGTATCAGCGGCAACTGCGCCGACGGCTACTGCTGCGATGCTGCCTGTGGTGGCACCTGTGAAGCCTGCAATCTGACCGGGACCGAGGGTACCTGCACCACCATCTCTCCCAACCAGGACCCCGACAATGAGTGCGGCATCTGCAGTGTCTGCAACGGCTCAGGTGCCTGCGTCGTGGTGTCAAACGGAGCCGACCCCATGGATGAGTGCAGCTCTGCGGCTCCCTGTGGTAGTGATGGAGAATGTGATGGCACCGGAGCCTGCCGTCTCTGGCCCGCCGGGACCGAGTGCACTCCTGAAACCTGCTCCGGCGACACTCACTATCTCGCCGACCAGTGCGACGGGGATGGTGTCTGTGCCGACTCCGGGACGGAAACCTGCGCACCGTACAAGTGTGGCGGCAACGTCTGCGCCACCAACTGTGGTTCCAGCGCCGACTGCGTGGTGGGCTATTACTGCAGCGCCAGCATCTGCATCCCCAAGAAGACCAACGGCGATGCCTGCGGTGCCGGGGCCCAATGCCTTTCTGGATACTGCGTCGATGGGGTCTGCTGTGACAGTTCGTGTGGTGGCACTTGCCAGGGCTGTAACTTCGACGGCTTTGAAGGCCAGTGTCTTAACTACCCCAACAACGTTGACCCCGATGGTGAGTGCGGCACTTGCCAGGTCTGCAACGGCGCAGCCGCCTGCAAGGCTGCGAGCAACGGCCATGATCCCAAGGATGAGTGCGCTCCCCTCGACCCTGCTACTTGCGGGCACGATGGCAGCTGTGACGGCTCCGGAGCCTGCCGCTTCTGGGGCCTCTCCGCTGCGTGCGGAGTAGCGATCTGTACTGGAACCACGCTGCAGCCAGTAGACTATTGCAACGCAGCTGGTGCCTGTGTTGATACCCCGGCCCAGTCCTGTTGCCCCTTCGCCTGTGGCGCGGCCGGAGCCTGCAAGACCAGCTGCTCCACCGACGGGGACTGCTGCGCCGGCTCCGCCTGGTGTGACGGCTCTGCCTGTGTTGCCAAGAAGGCCGTGGGCGAAACCTGCTCTGGGGCATCACAATGCTCCAGCGGCTTCTGCGCTGATGGCTACTGTTGTGGCAGCGCTTGCAGTAGCGACTGCCAGGCCTGCAATGTGGCCGGCAGTGAAGGTACCTGTACCAACCACCTCGCCGATACCGACCCGGACGGCGAGTGTGGAAACTGCAAGTCGTGCAATGGTGCCGCAGCCTGCGGCTTTGTCGCTGCCGGCGAGGATCCCAAAGGCAACTGCGGGCAGGCCGAACAGTCTACCTGTGGCCAGGACGGCACCTGTGACGGCGCTGGGAATTGCCGGCCATGGGTCATTGGCACCATCTGCGAGGCGCAGCAGTGTGATGGCACTCAACTCGAATTGGGCAGCATGTGCGATGGGGATGGTTCCTGTGCCAGCAATGGCAGCGTCAGCTGCTGCCCCTACGCTTGCAGTGGCGATAGCTGTGGCGTCGCCTGTGGCAACGACGCAGGCTGCTGTGACGATTCTTACTGCAGCAGTGGTTCCTGTGTGGCGCGCAGTGCCGACGGTACTGCCTGCGGCGCTGATAACCAGTGCCTCTCCAATTATTGCGTTGACGGAGTGTGCTGTAGCGCAGCCTGCACCGGCAACTGCGAGTCCTGCACCATCGCCGGCTATATCGGGCTCTGCACCTACTATCCGCTCAACGCTGACCCGGATGACGATTGCTCCTCCTGTCAGGCGTGCAACGGCGTCGGTTCCTGTGCCCCCGTAGTCAACGGGATTGATCCCATGAGTGACTGTGCTCAGCAGGC
>CALGBT010000072.1 GCA_937884235.1 uncultured Pseudomonadota bacterium | reverse complement strand
CAGCCGCGGCGGGAATCGACAGGACGAAGGCCGGCGCTGAGAGAATTCGCTGCTCAGCGATCATCATGCCCGCCGTGTACTGGCTGAGCATGTGCCCGGACATCATGCCAGCCCCTTTGGTAAGGAAGGGTGGCAGACCAACGGAGAGGGCCGGATTGAGCAGGCGGTTAAGTCTTCGCTCGCTGAGGACGGAGACCATGCAGATGCTGGCGCCGGCCGAGTCAACGGGGATGGCAACCGGTGTTCCCTGAAAGTTGGCACCAGTGAGGACGACGTTCTCGTCGGCCAGAAAGAGTGGGTTGTCACCAACGCCGTTAAGCTCGATTTCCACCTGCTGTCTGGCCCAGCGCACGGCATCGCGCGCCCCCCCCACGACCTGCGGCGTTGAGCGCATGCTGTAGGCATCCTGCACCTTGACCTTGAGCTTCCCGGTCATGAGGTCGGAGCCATCCAGGAGTTGGCAGAGGTTTGCGGCCGAGGTGATAGCCCCCTGGAAACCTCGCAGTTCGTGGAGCCGCTTGTCATACGGCTTCATGTTGGCCAGGAGGGCTTCCAGGGTCATCGCTCCGGCGATCTCTGATTGCAGGAGCCACCGCTCCATGTCGTGGAGGCAAAGTGCGCCCAGGGCGGTGAGAACGTTGGAACCATTAATGGTGGCCAGGCCGTCGCGTGCCTCGAGCACCACGGGCACGAGTCCCGCCCGGTTCAAGGCTTCCTTGGCGCTCATGCGCTGGCCTTCGAAATAGGCCTCGGACGAGCCGATCATCGCCAGGGCGATCTGGCTCATGGGCGCAAGATCGCCGCAGGCCCCAACCGATCCCTTCTCGCAGACTACGGGAGTGACCCTGCGGTTGAGCATCGCGACAAGAGTCTCGGTAATGATTGGCCGACAACCGGAATAGCCATTGGCGTGGACGTTGATGCGTCCCAGCATTGCTCCCCGGACGACTTCTTCGGGGAATGGCTCGCCAATCCCGGCCGCGTGGTTGAAAATGAGATACTTCTGGAAGTCCTTGATCTGCTCGTCGTTAAGCACCACCTCCGAGAACTCACCGATGCCCGTATTGACGCCGTACATGATTTCTCGGGCCTGGAGTCGTTCTTCGATGAAACCGCGCGACTTCTTGATACGGGCCAGGGCATCCGGGTGGAGTTCCACCTTGTCAAAGTGACGTGCCACGCCAACTAGAGCGTCGATGGTGAGTTGATTTCCGGTGATCACGCAAGGCATATGTTCCTCCTTCCTGTCCGCCGGGGTCTGGCACCGCTTGCGCGGCATGAGCACTTTCCCGAGCAGATTCGAAAAAGACGCTCCCACCCACCCCGCAGCAACCGGAAGGAACCGGTCCGCGTGCTGATAGTTGTGGCAGAACCCCGGGGGGCCGTCAAGCATGTTCTGTCTCTTTGCGCAAGTGGCCGGTCACTTGACAATCCGCGGGTGCTGGATCACTCTACTTCCACCATGAGGCGAGGAAGCAAAGACGGCCGTGATGCGGCCCCAGTGGACCGTGTCCCTTGTCAGGCAGTCCTGACCCGGGACATTCTGCTCCTGGGCAACTTGCAAACGGGCAAGACGAGTCTCTTCCGTCGTCTGGGCCACTTGCGACAACGCGACTTGCCGCTGCCGCTTACTTCCGAGCGGCTGGCGCGGACGGTTCTGCGCCCTGGTCTGGCGGAACGTGTCAAGGGAGCCTTTGCCGAAGCATCCGGCCGCCGGACGCTCATCGATTCCCCGGGTACGGCCACGCTCTTTCCTCAGGGCGAAGATGAACTGGTGGCTGTCGAGGCACTCCTCTTTTTGCGCCCGGACATGCTGCTGCTGGTGGCCGATGCTCGCAATCTCCGGCGTTCGCTGGCCCTCTTCTTCCACGCTGCACAGTTTGGCATTCCGGTGGTTGTTGCCCTCAATATGGTGGACGAAGCCAGGCTGCAGGGCATCGAGGTGGATGGCGTTGCCTTGGAGCGGGAGTTAGGCGTGCCAGTAGTCGAGACCGTGGCCTCGGACGGGGTAGGGTGCGGCGATTTGTTGCGCCGGCTGCCAGAGGCTTGCGTACCGGCACACCGCCAGTTCTCGCCAGTGGTGGAGGAGCAGCTCGCGGCGGTGGCGAGCTTGCTGGTGGCGCTGCCTCAACACCGTCGAGGCGTTTCCGCTCTTTTGCTCGCGGGCAATGCGTCCGCCGAGGCCCTCGTCGTCCGTGAGTTCGGAGGGCGCGCGTTTGCGCGCCTGCAAGAAGTGGTTGAGGGTGCGCGGCTGGCAATGCCCCGATCGATGGAAGCTCTGTGCACGGACCTCTTCTACGCAGAGGCGGAACGGGTTGCACAGCGGGTCACCAAAGTTACTCGCATCAGTGCTCGCTGGACGGAGCGTTTTGGTCACTATGCCCAGCACCCGGTATATGGACTAGGCATTGCCGCGCTGGTGATGCTGGCCCTCTACTACTTTGTTGGCGTCCTGGGGGCCACCATCGTCGTCGATTGGTTCAACGAGACGGTCTTTGGGCAGTGGCTCTTGCCCCTCTGCCAGCGAGCTCTTTCGGGGATTGAGTTCCCCCTTGTTCGTGAGGCTCTGCTGGACCCTGATTTCGGCCTCCTGCCTACGGGGCTGTTCCTGGCCCTAGGGGTTGTTTTTCCGGTGCTACTCTTCTTCTATCTGGCATTTGCGGTCTTGCAGGATTCGGGATATCT
>CALGBT010000071.1 GCA_937884235.1 uncultured Pseudomonadota bacterium | reverse complement strand
GGTTCAAAGAAGGCCACCGGATCAGCAGTATGCATGGCCATCATGAGACCCAACTCCCCCGCCTTGTCAAAGATGGGATCGAGGCGAGGATCGTCCACCGTGACCAGCTTCCCATCAGCGGTCTTTACCTGGAGTCCCAGGGCCTTGAAGATCTTGACACCCTTCGCCCCTGCCGCCGCAGCCTGCTCCAGTCCCAAGGCCGTGCGCTTTGCGAATTCGGGGTCATCGATACCATCCCAGTCAATGTTGCAGAAGAACTCGAAGCGCTCACCGAGAACCCGCTTCATGGCCACCGTGGACCAGAACCGGGGCGTGCCGTAAGCCCCCCCACTCTTGGCCACAAAGAGCTTGATGCCCGCCCCCTCCAGCACTTCCAGGGCCACAGCCAGTGCAGTTATGGAGGGTACAATGTGCACGTGCGAATCGATGATCTCGATGCCGTAGTGCGGCAGCCTCGAGGGCTCGCTGGGCCTGGCATCGGTGGGCAGAGTTGCTGCCCGTTCAGGCGGTGCCGGAGCCAGCGCCTCCCTGCAGCCTGCCCAGAACAGGGAAACCAGTAGGAGTGTGATGACGGGGCGGGTCATGGTTCCACCTTCAGGCACTACTCCGTCTCGTTCTCAATGAACATGGACGCAGAACTGACCACTGAGCACTCATACTGCGACGAATCGGGGTCAGCCCTGCCATAGCGTTGGAAGGTTGAGAAGATTCCGTCACAATCGAGGTCGCAGTGAGCATTGGCGGTGAATTGGGCATCGTTGCCAGTGCCGCGGCTGTCGAATGAGTAAACACAGTAATGCGGGTCGTTGAGTTGGAAATAGAGCGCCGACCACGTCTCGGCGGACCACGCATCAGGTAGGACATCGCAGCGGTCATCACCATCGGCATCGGGGCCACCGTGGTTGGCACAGCAGGTTGCCGCCGGCGCCAGCCCAGTCGGGGCTGGAAACTGGCAGTCCAGCTTCTCACCTTCCCTGGTCACCCGCGGCGTCCCGTAGTAGTTGACCGCTCCCTTATACATCTTGTCCAACTGGTCGACGGCTTCTGAGGTCTGTTCCCGCCGAAAATTCTGTTTAAAACTCTGTGCGAACTGACTGGAGAGCGCCTCCGTCACTGCGGCGGTGAAGCCCTGACCATCCAGATACAATGTTGCCCGGGCCACTGAGACTCGACCATCCTGGTGGCCGGTGTACGTGATGTAGTCCAGCTTGCTGAGCAGCGGCATGATGAATTCCTGGATCTCCTTGTCGCCCCGGCCCATCATCCCCTGTAGCAAAATGGCCGGTTTCTTCAGGTCAGCAAAGCTGGCGAAGCTGCTGTCCTCTTCCATCACTGTGGCAATGCGCTGGTTGCGCTCGCCTTCGAACATTCCCCCCGTCTCACCCTGCTGGACCTTCGCCAGCGCGCTCCAATCCCCGGCAAACCACAATCTGCCTTCGTGGATCATGATGCCCATGGTCATGCCTTCTGCCGAAATCCGCCACGCCTCTGCATCACCGACCTTCTCGGCGACCATGTGGCCGTCCGCCAAAACGACCAATGCTTCCAGGGCTTTCTTGAGCTTGTCAGCATCCTTGAGACCGGCAAAAGCGACGACTGAACGAGCAATGAACTCCGGGCTCGGGGCCAGGTCGCCCACAAAGAACCCCATTTCGCCATCCCACACCTGATAGACTTCCACGCCTGGTAATCTTAGGGCTTCCTGCGCCTCCACTTTGCCTTCCTGATAGTGCCGCCAGGTGCGAGGGTCGAGGGCAATGCCACGCTCGACTTCCTTCCAGACGGACTCGCTATCAACCGAAAAATGGAACCCCATGAGCGGACTGCCCGGAATGAGCTTGAGGGCCTTTTGATCACGGTCACGCAAGACCACCTTCGGCTCCTTGGCGGCGACCACGGTCTGCACGACGGCAACGAGGGAGTTGCCATCCTCCTTCACATATGCACCAACACCAGCGATTTCCGAAAGCGCCGCGGCCAGGGGGAGCAGGTCCTCTTCACCTGCCATCATCTGGCGCAGGCCGGCCGGGTTGACGTAAAGACCGAGGAGGACCTCTCCCGAATCGGCCAGAGCTTCTGCATAGCCATCCAACGACGAGAGGCGTGGCACTGATTCATCCACAATGCTGGCTACGAAAGCTTTGAGTTCGCCCTCGGCAGCCCCCTGATGGCGACGCCTGGGATCAATGGGGAAGACAACAAGAGCGCCACCGCTGACCTCGACCACGGCCCCGCGCAATGCCTTGGTACCCTGGACCTGCTTTCCGCTTCCTGCGGCCGAGTCTACATCCCTCTGGGCATCTTCCACGCAGTACTCAAATTTCTTCATGTCGTGGCTGTCCAGGATACAAGCAGCAGCGTCAGCCGCGACCTGCTCCGACATCTCGGAGAGGGCCTTCTTGCAACCGCGGGCGATCTCCTCTTCAACTGCTGGAGTCAGCTCGTCTTCTGCCATCGCCCCGCTATCCTTGATTACCTGGATGGCGTGTTGGCAGGCTTTCTCCTTCAACGATTCGTAGTCCAGCTGCCGGTCCTGGACCCAGCCGATGCGATGGCCCTTTTCCTCGGCGCTCACAATTTCAGGAGCCCGGTCGCCCACTTTGTCGAGAATCTTCTGCAGTGCGTCGATGGCGCTCTTCCCCGACAGCATCGGTACGAAGACCACTCCCAGCCCCCTCGACTTGGCCCCCGGGGCCAGCGCCAAGGTCGGCGTCCCCGCAGTGTCAATCCCCAACTCCTGCAGGGCGGCCGCTTGCAGCGGGTCAAAACCAAGACGGTGGATAACCTTGGAGTATCCGGCGCCCATCTTGTCGAGGGCGGCGGCGTTGACCTTCGCCGCTTCAGCCAATGCCAGGGCATCGTCGATGCTCATTGACCAGAACACTGCGACGACACTCTCAGGGAGCGCATCGGCCACGACATCCGCCGCGCTGTCTGTAGTCGCCACCTTCGAGAAGAAAAAGAGCAGTAGGGCCACGACTATTGCTGCGCCGGCGACTCCTGCGACGATGACGACCAATCTGGACTGAGTGCTTCTGGACATTGCGCCTCCCACGGGTGAAATGCTGATGGCGCTGAGTATGTCAGATCCGATGCCCGCTTGCCAAGCGCACCGCGCAGACACAAGAGCACAGCCAAAACCAGCAACAGGAGCAAGGCGCTGGATGATGGCAGGCCCGCCCCGGCTGAGCAACCGCCGGAGGCATCGCCCTCCTCATCAGAGGCCTGGTCGTCGAGAACGCAAATGCCGTAGAGGAGAACATAGCCGCTCGGGCAGCCAACCGGTACAATCGTACCTTGTGCATCCTGGTCGTCCACGGTTCCGACCTTTCCGTAGCCGTCGGCTTCGTCGAGAACCTGCCCCTCAGCCTCGTCCTCGGGAAGACAAATGCCGGGCACTACGCACACGGTGCCGTCGCCACAACTCCCGCATTGTCCGCCACAGCCATTGCCTCCGCATTCCTTATTGACGCAGCTTGGCAGGCACGCAGCAGTGCACAGACCGTCCATGCAGGTGCCCTGGTCAGGACACTCACCACAGGAGCCGCCACAGCTATCATCGCCACACTCTTTGCCCTGGCATTGCTTCTCGCACTGCGGAACACATTGCCCCGTGGCATTGCACGCCTCCGTGAAGCCACAGGAGCCGCACATCCCGCCACAGCCGTTGGAACCGCACTGTTTGCCGGTGCATTCGGGCTGACAGGCATCCTGGCAAAGACCGTTGGAGCAAACCTCGCCAAAGCCACAACTGCCGCACGTGCCATTGCAGCCATCAGGTCCACATTGCATGCCTCCACACTGTGGCAAGCAGTTGGCCTGGCAAAGTCCATTGAGGCACGAGTAGTTGATCTGGCAGGAACCACAGCTCCCGCCACACCCATCATCACCACACTGCTTCCCGGCGCAATTGGGCGTACACGCCGGTGTGCAGTTGCCGTTCTGGCAGATAGTATTGCCGAAGCATTGCCCACAAGTGCCACCACAACCATCATCGCCGCACTGCTTCCCGGCGCAGTTGGATATACATCCACCACAGGAACCACAACCGAGGAGAGTGACCTCTGAGACGCAGGTAGCGTCCCAGGCAATGCAGCAGTTGATGTCCAGCATGCAGACGCAGAGCATGACAAAAGGGTCATCGCACCCGGGCAACCCGCTGGGCGTACAGCATGATGCGGCTCTGGCCGGCGTCGCCGCTAATTGGCCGCACAACAGAATCAGAGCAATCGTCAGGTAGTTTATGAACCTGCTCATTCGTCACTTCCATGCACTCGAAATTGGTTACTGGCCCCACGACTATAGCCAAAACGCGGAAGGACAGCAAGGCCGCGCAATGGCCAGCCTTCGGCGATGCCGGTCTGACCACCGTCGACGTCCCGGCATTACTCATCGGCGGCTCCCTCGACCCAACGACCCCGGTGGATATCGAAATCCACCCCATCTACGAGGCCCTCGGCCAGCCCAAATACGAAGCTATCGTCCAGGATGCCAGCCACATGAGCTTCACCAACATCTGCGACATCCCTCCCGCACAGTACT
>CALGBT010000070.1 GCA_937884235.1 uncultured Pseudomonadota bacterium | reverse complement strand
GAGAAACTCGAATGCCTGCAAGAGATGCTGCGGTTGATCCCCAAGCACAAGGGTACCGACCACATGCAGGCCGATATCAAGCGCCGTATCTCCAAGCTCAAGAAAGAGTCGAGCAAGAAGAGCGTCAAGGCGGCCCATCAACTCTACGTCAAGCCCGAAGGAATCGGCCAGATCTTCGTCCTGGGGCCGCCCAACGCCGGCAAATCACAGCTGCTGAAGAGTCTCACCAACGCCGAAGTGCAGGTCGAGGCCTACCCCTTTACCACTGCCATGTACCAGCCGGGGATGATGCGCTTCGTCGATGTCTGGGTGCAGCTTGTGGATATGCCACCCATCTCGGCCGAGGCAGCCATGCCCTGGATTCCCTCGGTGGCGAGATATGGCAATGCCGCTCTCTTTCTGCTCTCACTGGCCAGCGATGACCTACTGACCGAGGCGGAAGAAGTGCTGGAGTTCCTCGAAAATGGCAAGGTGCGCCTGGCCCGCAAAGGCGAGCCCACCGGGCAATTGGAGAAGGGGGTGGCCGCCCTGGAAACCCTGCTGGTGCTCACCCACTGCAAGGATCCCGATGCGGGTCTCCGGCGGGAGATGCTCCACGAAATGCTCGGGGATGTCTATCCCTGTGCCGAGGTTGATTTCGTTGCCGATGCCGACTCGGTTGAGGCCTTGCGCAAGCCCATCTACCAGTTGCTCCATAAGACTCGCGTCTACACCAAGCAGCCCGGCAAGCCCCCCGACCAGGGCGACCCCTTCGTGGTCCGGGAAGGTACTACTCTGGAGGGTCTGGCCGAGCGTATCCACAAGGATGTCAGGGCCGGCCTCCAATACGCCCGCATCTGGAACGATGATCCCAACATGCACGAAGGCCAACGCGTCGCCCGAGACTATGTTGTTCAGGAAGGCGACATCATCGAAATCCACGCCTAGCCGCCTCGCCCCGTCCGCGCCTCCGGCCTCGGGCCGGCCTCACTCTAAAACACGTCAAATTCCTCGAAGACCGACTTCTCTTCTGTGTCTATGACCGTCACATGAATATTCTCGTCGGAGATGTCCAGGCGGAGGAAATGGTAAAACTTCCCCCAGTTCTTGAGCAGCGGCATCTCCTCTTCGGAACCGGTACCCGTTGAGTAGAGCGGCGCACCGCCGCCGCCGGTGACAATGTAGGAAATGCCATTCACTTCGAACCGCTCGTAGCAGTGGTTGTGTCCGGACAACACCAGATCCACCCCGTATTCTTCAAGCAGCGGCTGAATCGTCTCGCGGCCCTCGTACCAGGCACCGTGGTTCGAGAAGGTGTACATGGGCTCATGGTGCGAGAAGATCAGCCAGCGCTTGTCCTGGAGCTTGATCAAAGACTCTTCCAACCAGGCCAGGGCATCTTCGTCCTTCTCCCAGCGAGTCTTGTACTGCTCAATCCCGATGAAGCCCACGGGGCCCCATTCAGCGTACCAGTTGCGCTCCGAATCGTAGCTGTTGCGAGTCTCAAATAGCTCGTAGTAGTAGCTCTCTCCCCCCACCTCGTGGTTGCCGAAGATGGGGAAGTAGAAGGAGCTCTCCAGCATCCCCGCTTCAATCGCGAAGAACTCGTTCCATTGCTTGACCTCCAGGGCCGAGTCCATGAGATCCCCGGTCTGGAAGACGATAAGGGGCTTCTCAGCAACGATCTGATTGGAGACCTCCTGGTGGACGTCAAGGTTGGTCCGGGTATCGCCAAAAGCGATCATCGTGAAGGAATCCAGTGACTGCGGCAGAACAACTTCCCGCTGGTAGTCGGGAGCGTTGGCAATGGTCAGTTCGAACTGGCCGATTCCCTCGGGAACCATGATGTCCACTTGATGCGACCAGCCATCGAAACCGTCCAGTGGCATGGTCAGGAAGGTGAACTCAGGTTTCCTGGGTTCGCTATAGGTGTGGGTGGCGCCGCCATCGTAAGTCAGAACGATGTCCAACGGCACTTGCTCGTTGGTCTCTGCCAGCAAGGTCACTGAAGTCGCCGTCGGCCACTGCAGGTATGGCCGCTTGATGAAGCTGACCTCGTCAAAGACGGGCAGCTCCCGGGCAACGTCTGGTTCTGCGAGAATGTCGCCAGGTGTCTCGCTGGTCACGTCAGGAACCATTGCCTCGCCATCCAAGCCCGGCTGTTCGTTGGCCCCGGTGTTGGCACCGTTGTCGGTGGAGCAGCCCAGCCAAAGAAGCGCAAGAAGAACCGTTGTTACATGTCGCATCGTCACCTCAAAGTGTAACCTGAAAAAGCGGGGCAAGCCCAGTTGCTACGACAGAATATAGGCAGCGTCGGCCCCGAGTCCAACAGAACCTGCCCCGGGCTAGTGATAGAAGAAGGGAAAGCGTCCAAAGGTGATGGCCCCAAAGAGGTTCACCGCGAAGCTCACCAGGACCAGCGCGTAGAAGAGCTTGCTCATGCGCCGTGCGTCAAGAGCCAGCAACATGATCAGCAGGGGCAGGTAGTCCATGGCAAAGCGGTAGCCGAACTGCAGCCAGCCGGTATTCTGATAGAACATCCCCGGCGCGGCCATGCAGGCCACGGTGATCCAGATGATGGTGTGCAGGGAAAGGTGGTACTTCGGCAGCGAAGCCTCCTCCACCTGCTGCTTGCGCGGCCAGAGCAGGTAGAAGAAGATCGGCGTGGTGGCAAAGAGTGACAGTCCGTGGCCGGTGATTTTCACATAGGGGAACTGCCCCATGAACTGAGGGACATTGGCGAAGGCTGCCGCCAGATTCTGCGGTAGGAACCAGAACGAGAAGAGCCCGTGGTCCACAATGGCCGGCCGCGTGCCGTCGAGGAGGAAGCGGTGACCAAACTCGGTTGGCGACCCGAAGCGAGCCAGGTTGTAAAGCATCAGCGCGATACCGATGACCATGAGCGGAGTGGCGAAGAGCGCGGCCTGTTTCACCCGCCGCAAAATCCCCGCCCTGTCCCACGCAATCTTCTGCAAGAAGAGCTGCAGGGCAAAGAAGACGAAACCAAAAGCCAGCGGCACCCGGGTACCCACTCCCAGGCCCAGGAAGAGACCTGCCAGCAGAGGATTGCGCAGCTCGAGAGCAAAGTGCAGATAGAGCAGGTTGAACGTCGCACCGACAACCAGCGCCGTGAACCAGACTTCCCCCCGCACCGACGAGAAGAAGGCCACGGTGCCAAAGGAGTAAAGGAAGACCAGGACCAGCAACTCCCCCGTTGATCTGGTGGAATAGCCCTTGCGTTGCAAGGTGACGAGCAGCAAGAAGAGGAGCAGCGCATTGGCCGCGGCAAAGAGTAGCGTCACCAGTACGTCGTTGACATGGTAATGCCAGATGGCCGCCAGCGGCAGCATGACCAGCGCCGGCGTCGGCGGAAAAGAGACGTAGTGCCGACGCAAAAGGCACTTCACTCGTGATTGGCCAGCGGCGCAGCGAGAACCGGCATTGGGCACTTCCGGGTCCTGGCAGGCAGAGGCTTCAATGTCGAAGCGATCCCGAGTTTGCCAGGTGACATACTCGGTGCTTTTGCGTGGTGCGGCCGGGCGGTCAACACAGACATGCCGCACGTCTTTGTTGCGGTCGAACTCGGTCCAGTCCCCCGACAGCAGGACAAAGCGGTTGCGCAGATCGTAGCCCGATTGCCCCTTCTTCTTCTGGGCCCAAGGCCAGACTCCCTTGAAGGTTTCCCCGGTCACCAGCGCCACTTCGTAGTACGAGACCCAGTCGTTCCACCCGCCCGAGCCCAGTTCCCGATCCACCGCTTCCTGCAGGCCGGCGGGGTCATCGGGCAGCACCGCGGTGGCCTTCTTGCGCATGGGCGTGCGAGTGTCCAGGCGTCCGGCCATGAAGGACTCGGCGAGGTCAACGAAATGGAAGTGCGGACTGGGTTCCCAGAAGCGGTCCCACGCCACCAGCGAGAGGCCGACAAAAGTAAGCGCAAAAAGCGTCACGCAAAGTAGTACCAGACGCCCTCGTTGTTTCAAAATCATGCTCCTCCGTGCCTATTTGTGCGGGTCGAAAAGGTGGAAGGTCATGGTGAACATCGGGGCTACCACCAAGGCTTTTTCGTTGGATTCAAGGGGCTTTGCGTCGCGTGGACTCCAGTCCTGCAGGTAAGTGTCAAAGGAGCTGTGCAGGAAGCGCAGGTCCATGCCAAACGAGACCGTTGGCACGACGTAGTACTCCGCCCCCAGGCCCCACTCAACGCTGTACCCTTCCCAGCCGCGCCCGACATCTGCATTAATGTGATAGCCGCCCACTACATAGGGTGCGAACCCGGCAAAGACCTTGACGTCCCAGTCACGATTCGTAAGGGCCTTGAGTTTGGGGTTGTCGGCCAGGGTCAGGAACTGGATGGGGCTGATCCGAGCAAGGACGCCGACGTGGCCCAGACCCTCCCAGGTGCCACCGGCTGACTTCCAGTTGCCGTGGGCCAGCAGGTTTAATTCCAGGCCACCGTAACCCATCACGTTGTAGCCCAGGCGGAGGCCCGCCGCCATGCCCGAACCGAATTCCGTCCAGGTCTGCTTCGCGTGCTGAAGCGCGCTGCCGCCTTCGAACTTGACGTTGGGCCCCACGTCCAGCGCGATATTACTCTCGCCGCTCACCGTGGCACCGCCCAGGTCAATGCCGAAGTAAAGGCCACCCCGGGCGAAACTGTCGGTTGGCCCGAAGGCGAGCAGCAGCAGCACTGCAAGGCTAGTGATAGATCGCATCGCTTCCATCGGATCCTCCGTAGTCAAAGGTCGGGTCAGATTCGAAGTGACCCTTCATATAGTGGTTGCGGACCCGGTAGAGCCAGGTCTTCAGCGTCGCATCCATACTGTCGGCCATCTCTGGTCGTTCATCAAATAGGTTGGTCTCCTCCGCTGGGTCTTCCCCATATTCAAAGAGGAGATACTCATCTTCCCGCCGGTCCCACATGTAATTGTACTGTCCATTGCGGGCCGACGCGGCATAGAGAGGATCTTGCCCCTTGCGGATCTTCTCGGCCAGGTAAAACTGGTGGAAGATGATCCGATCGGGCCACTCCAGGTCGCCAAAGAGCAGGGGGACCAGGCTTGTGCCCACGTATGGAGCGTCGGTCTCGAGGCCACTGAGATTCACCAGCGTCGGGGCCAGGTCCACCAGCCCCACCGCGGTCTTGCCCACCCGATGGGGAGGAAACAGTGGCGAGCAGAAGAGCAAGGGCACATGCAGGACAGCAGTATGCAGGTCATAGCCGTGGGAGTGAGTGTCATGGTTCTTGTCGAAGGCAGAGCCGTGATCCGCACTGATAACTAGGATGTACCCGGTCTTCCCGTGCTTCTCTTCGATGGCGTGCAGCAGGCGAGTCACCTCCCCGTCCCACATCCGCACCTCGGCGTCGTACAGGTCTTCACGACTCTTGCCGAAGCTCATCTCTCCCGCCGGCTGGCCGAAGGGAGGATGCATGTCGTAGTAGTGGACCCACATCAGCAGCGGATTCCGGCGCGCCTTGCGCAGGTGCCCCAAGGCCGCATCAGTCATCTTGCGGGCGTTGTGTTGGACGCCTTTCATCTGCTTGGAGGCGGCGCTTTTGTCAATTGTTTCAAAGCCTTGCAGGATGCCCTTCCAACGGCTGTGAAAGTAGGGATTGGGCGAGACGAAGACGGTATCATAGCCATTGTCCCGGAAGATCTCAGCCGTTGTCTGATTCTCTGGCAGCAGCGGATAGGGAACCTTGCGGCCCTCGCCGCGCTCGATCTGGGTGTCGTGGAGGCCGGTCATCAGGGCCGCGACCGAGAGTCGTGTGCTGGGACC
>CALGBT010000069.1 GCA_937884235.1 uncultured Pseudomonadota bacterium | reverse complement strand
GTAGTGGGTTCGTCGAGACTGACCATGGCCGATTGCCGGTGCCAGCGCCGGCCACTGCGGCGTTGCTGGAGGGCTTGCCCGTTGAGTTGAGTGGCCTGCGCACCGAGTTGACCACTCCTACCGGGGCCGCGCTACTGCGGGCGCTGGCAGTTGCGGTTGCCCCGGGAGCCACGTTGCAGGTGGAGCGGACCGGGTGGGGGGCTGGGAAGAAAGTGTTGGCCGACCGTCCCAATGCGCTTCGGGTCTGGCTCGGGAGCGCCGCCGATACGCCGTTGGACCGACTCTGGTTGTTGGAAACGAATCTGGATGATGCGAACCCGGAATGGCTCGGCCACGCGTTGGAACTGGCCCTGGAGAAAGGGGCTCTTGACGTCTGGATGACCTCCATTCAAATGAAGAAGAATCGGCCCGGGACGATGGTCTCGGTGTTGTGCCGGGCCGAGGAACGGGAGCTCCTCCGCATGCTGCTCTGTGCCGAGACATCGGCCATTGGTGTCCGTGAGCAACAGCTGACTCGCATGGCCCTGGAGCGCGCGCATGCGGAAGTTGAGGTGCGCGGCCAGCCGGTTCGCGTCAAGGTCGCGCGTCATCGTGGCAAAGTAGTGAACATGGCCCCGGAGCATGAGGATCTGAAGAGGGCCTCGCTCCTGGTTGGTTTGCCGGTGAAGCAACTTCATGCTGAAGCCCTGGCTGCTTTGCTAGCCTCGGATGTTCTGACTGAGTGAGTGGACTAAGATGACTTCCTCTGCCTGGTGAACTCGAGAATCAATTCCTGGCAATTAGTCTTTCCGTACCATGAACAAGCCTTGCAGGTGGCGTGCACGGCCTGATGCTCAGCTCTAGCGAGGCGGGCATGAAGGTCTGCGGCGCGATGGCGACCGGGTTCTATTGCGAGGAGGTCCAGGACTGCACGGTCGAGTTCCTTGACGGCCTGCTCCGGCCCATCCACTGCGGACCTGCAGCCGTCGGGCGACCCGTGTGGGCAGGCGGCACAGGCATCGTCGGCGGAGATCAGGACTTCGATAATCGAGTCGGGACTACGGTAGATGGCCTCCAGTCGGGCAAATTGTGCGACGAAGTCATCTGAGTAGCCGTCGCCGGAGAAGGCCAACAGGCAGAGGAGATGATGGCCGCGCAGGCGGGCGTCGGGAGGAGTCAACTTATTGACCGAAGGGCGTGTACATTTCGATGGTGAGGCCCACCATGAAGTCTTCGGGGGCGTCGATATTGTGTTGGTAACCGATTTCGAAGCCCACTTTCTGGCCAACTATGGCGGTGATTCCACCGGCCAGGGACTTCTCGGAGGAGGCTCCGGCAAGTGTCTCCTCCTCGGCATCGAAGCGGAAACCGGCGCGGACGAAGATATCACCGGCGAGCATGTACTGGAGACCCCCAATATAGCTCATGAGCACGTCCTTCTCTTTGCCGGAGCGGGTCGTGGTATCGACCATGGAGGAGATATCAAAGGCGAAGACCACGGGTCCTGTCCAGTAGGATAGGCCGCCGCCAAAGCCTTTGGGCATGTCGCTCATGTGGTCGTTGAGGATGTTGTATCCGACCAGGCCAATCATGAACTGGTTGAGAAAGTTGAAGCCCAGGCCGACATCGCCGCTCCAGAGGTTTTCTGGACCGTCAACGCCGAGGAAAAGGTTCTCGGAGTAGTGGCCGCCGATTCCCAGGGCGAAGGACATGTAAGAGGAACGGTAGACGTAGGCCAGGGAACCGTGGAAGTGATTGGTAGTTTCGTCATCGGCGAAGAGGAGATTGTAACCCAGGGCCATGGCGAGGTGGAGAGCGTTGGGTGTCGAGTCGGTCCACTCCACGCCCAGGGAGTGGCTGAACGCTTTCTCGCTGTCCAGGTCGGGCTGACTGGCCACAGTATAGGTGGCGCCGAGGATGTACTGAGAGGCCAGGGCGAATGCTGCTGGATTCAGAAAGAGGGCGTTGCCGCCGGCGGCAAAGGAGCGGCCAAGCCCGGCAGTGCCATGGCTGCGCGCCGGGCGCATGGAGTCGTATGCCCGCAGTTGGGCGTGGGCAGGGAGTGCGAGAAGGAGAGCCGCCAAAAAGCCCGCCAAAACAGTGATTCTCATGGATGGTCACCTCGTGGTCACGCCAGTCGCAACCACTTGAGGGTACTCGCAGGCGGGTGTCCGGTCAAAATATGCCCTGATTTAGGGATACTGTTTAGGGCTTGAAGAGCCTGTGGCTGACGGCTACACTCGGCGGGCACTGTCCGGAGGCTCTAGATGGGGACCAAAGAGAAGTTGCAGGAGTTGCAGAGGGTACGTGAGGAGGCGTTGGCTGCTGGTGGCGAGAAGCGCATCGCCAAGCAGCATGCGCAGGGCAAGATGACGGCCCGGGAGCGGGTTGTGAAGTTACTCGATGCCGGGACCTTCACCGAGCTGGATATGTTTGTTCGCCACCAGTGCACCGATTTCGGCATGGAGAACAACCGTCCGCTGGGTGACGTGGTGGTGACGGGGTACGGTCGGCTTGACGGCCGCCTGGTTTATGTGTTCGCTCAGGATTTCACCATCTTTGGTGGGGCGCTGGGTGATGCCTATGCTTGGAAGATCTGCAAGGTTATGGACCTGGCACTGAAGGCGGGGGCCCCGGTCATCGGCCTCAATGACTCAGGCGGCGCCCGAATCCAGGAGGGAGTCATCAGCCTCGGGGGATACGCCGAGATCTTCTTCCGCAACGTCATCTCGTCTGGGGTTATTCCGCAGATCAGCGTCATCATGGGGCCGTGTGCCGGTGGCGCAGTCTATTCGCCGGCCATGACCGATTTCATCGTCATGGTGAAGAAGACCTCGCACATGTTTATCACTGGTCCGCAGGTCATCAAGTCAGTGACCAACGAAGAGGTCACCTTCGAGGAGCTGGGGGGGGCCATGTCCCACTCCACTCGTTCCGGCGTGGCACATTTCGCGGCCGAGGATGAAGAGCACTCTCTGGAACTGGTCAAGGAGTTGATGTCCTTCTTGCCCTCCAACAATCTTGAGGAGCCCCCTTACGTCGAAACGAGCGACCCCGTTGACAGGGAGATCGAGGAGCTTGACTCCTTCATTCCCGACAGCCCGGATATGCCCTACGACATGAAAGAGATCATCGCGGCGGTAGCTGATGACGGGGAGTTTCTTGAGGTGCATCCGCATTGGGCGGGAAACATCGTTGTGGGTTTTGCCCGTCTCGGGGGGCACAGCATCGGTGTCGTGGCCAACCAGCCGGCCATCCTGGCTGGTTGCCTGGACATTAACGCGTCCATCAAAGGGGCCCGCTTCGTCCGTTTTTGCGATGCCTTCAACATCCCCATTGTGACCTTTGAAGATGTGCCCGGTTTCCTTCCCGGTACCGACCAGGAGTATGGTGGCATCATCCGCAATGGTGCCAAACTTCTTTATGCATTCTGTGAAGCCACGGTGCCCCGCCTGACGGTGATTACGCGCAAGGCCTATGGCGGTGCGTATGACGTCATGAATAGCAAGCATGTCCGAGCCGACTTCAATTTCGCCTGGCCCACGGCTGAGGTGGCGGTGATGGGCCCCGATGGTGCCGTGAATATCATCTTCCGCAAAGAGATTCAGCAGGCCGATGACCCGGCTGCGAAACAGGCCGAACTGGTGGCAAGTTATCGGGAGCGCTTTGCCACTCCTTTCTTTGCCGCTGAGCGAGGCTACGTCGATGACGTCATCGAGCCACGCCTGACGCGCAAGCGACTCATTGACGCGCTGCTGGCCATCCGTAACAAGCGGGAGGACCGTCCGGCCCGTAAGCATGGCAACATTCCTCTTTAGGGCTGGGAGTCATTGATGCAGGACAAGGAAAGAGCTGCGCTGGTTGCCTGCCTCCTGGAAGTGCTCGGGGAGGCGGAGGTTTGTGGTGCTGACGATGCCCGCCGCCGCTGGCCCTCTTCGGCGCTGCCGCAAGGCGAGGGCTGGGGCTGGAATCCACGAGGGCCGTCGGGCTACCGACTGGCCGGACGGATGTTGCTGCACAAGGGGCGGCGAGTGGGGAGGTATTAGTTCATGGAGAAGCAGAAAGTACAGATCACCGATACGATCCTGCGTGATGCCCATCAGTCGCTAATAGCCACGCGGATGCGGCTGGAAGATATGCTGCCGGCGGCGGCGGATCTCGATGCGGCCGGCTACTACTCGCTGGAAGTGTGGGGCGGGGCGACCTTCGATGTCTGCCTCCGGTTCCTCAACGAAAGTCCCTGGGAACGGCTGGCTGCACTGCGTCAGGCGATGCCGAAGACGAAGCTGCAGATGCTCCTGCGCGGACAGAATGCCGTGGGCTACCGACACTATGCCGATGACATCGTGGACGCGTTTGTGGAGCGGGCTGCGGCCACGGGAATCGACGTCTTCCGAATTTTCGACGCCCTCAACGATATCCGGAACCTGCAGCGGGCCATCGGTGCGGTGAAGAAGGCCGGCAAGCTGGCCGAGGGATCCATTTCCTACACGGTTAGCCCGGTGCACACGATTCCGCAGTTCGTGGATTTTGCCCGGCAGTTGAAGGAGGAGGGTTGCGACCTGATCTGCATCAAGGACATGGCGGGGATGGTTTCGCCCCAGGCGGCCTTTGAGTTGATCTCGGCATTGAAGTCTGAAGTCGGCCTGCCCGTCCATCTGCACACGCACTGTTCGTCGGGCATGGCGCCCGCGACTTTCCTGCGGGCGGCTGAGGCCGGCGTGGATATTGTGGATTGTGCGCTCTCGCCTTTCTCATGGGGCACTTCCCAGCCACCCACTGAGACCATCGCCGCCATCTTCGGAGAAGGGGGTTACGAGACGGGCCTCGACACTGCTCCCATTTATCGTGCGGCAGAGCATTTCACCAAGGTCCGGGAACGCTATCTGCCTATCCTTAACACCCGTTCAGAGCGGGTCGACACGCGCATTCTCAAGCACCAGATTCCTGGCGGCATGCTCTCCAATCTGCTGTCGCAACTGGAGATGCAGGGCGCCTCGGAGAGTTTTGAGGAGGTGCTGCGTGAGACGGCTCGAGTGCGTGAGGACCTGGGTTACCCACCGCTGGTAACGCCCACCAGCCAGATTGTTGGTACCCAGGCTGTTTTCAATGTCGTTGCTGGCGAGCGCTATCAGGTCATCTCCGAGGAAGTGAAGGACTATTTGCGGGGCAAGTATGGACGCGCCCCCGCCGCAGTCAACGAGGCGGTCAAGCGTCTCGCAGTTGGTGACGAGGTGCCCATCACTTGTCGACCGGCAGACTTGCTTGAGCCGGAACTGGCAGCTGCCATCGCTCGGACCAGGCCATATTCGGAGAAGTTGGAGGATGCGCTCTCGGTGGCCCTGTTTCCCCAGGTTGCCATGGCTTTTCTCAAGGCTCGGGCGGCGGGCAAGGCTCCCGCCACCACCGAGCTGCCACCGGAATTGCTGAAGCCTAAGGCCAGCCCGGTGGGAGCGACCAAAGAGGGCGACAGACGCTTCGCTCTGAAATTGGGCGGCAAGGAATATACGACTACGGTGGAGTCCATGGTCGTTGTTCCCGGTGGCCGGCAGTACACCGTCGTGGTCGACGGTTCGGAGCGCCTCGAAATAACCGTGGAAAGCCGCTCGAAGAAGACCCGCAAGCGTAAGGCCGCCGGTGAGGCCGATGGTGAAAACGTCGTCGTTGCCCCCATGCCGGGCACCATTATCAAGTTGCTCGTGGCGGTGGGCGACGCGGTAGAGAAGGGCACGGTGGTGGCAGTCCTGGAAGCCATGAAGATGCAGAACGAAATC
>CALGBT010000068.1 GCA_937884235.1 uncultured Pseudomonadota bacterium | reverse complement strand
AATGTGCACACTCGACGATAGAAGACCAATCTGAATATGATGTGTTCGAATCGGACACTAGTGGGGGAAGCGAAAGTTGACCGGCGCCAGAAGGAGTCGCAATGCCGTAGTGGCCGTTGAGTCTCCCCTCGTCTACGCGGGCATCGCATCTGCGCTGTCCATAGCCGGGGTAGACTGCTTGTTGCCGCAGGGCGATCGGCCGAGTGCCCTGCAGTGGCTCAACAACCACGATGCGGAGTTGGCGATTGTGCAGGTGGGACTGGACGAGGCCAGCCGGCCAAGGACGCTGAGAAGACTGCGCCAAAGGCATCCGGCTTTGGCTCTGGCTGCCCTCTTGGTCCGACCGACCCGGGAACTCCTCGACGAGACCCGGGACGAGGAGTTGTCCGTGATGATCTGCTGGCAATGCGAGGTGCATCATGTGGTAGAAGCGGTCAGGTCGCTCCAGGCGGGATTGGCCTATGCCTGTCCCTGTTGCTGCCGCGCCCTGGCGCACCGGCGGCTCTTTCACGGCCGTCCGCAGGGCAAGCCCCTGAGCCGCCGGGAGCAGGAGGTGCTTCGTGGCATGGCCGCGGACCGTGACCTCGCACAAATTGCCGACGAATTGTGCATCAGCGAAAAGACAGTGCGTACGTATCGCAGAAACCTCATGGACAAACTGGGCACACGTACCCCGACTGGCGCAGTATTGGCCGGCGTACAACGAGGCTGGCTCGACCTCACCATGGCAGAGACCACATGACATTTGCAATCCACAGGGGCCAGAGCGACAATAATGCTGGAATCATTCATCAGTGGAGGCTGCACATGAGGACTCATATCATCGCCATATTGCCGGCGCTCACCGCCATCGTCTGCTTAGCCTGCTCCAACGGCAACAGCGGCAAGCTCGTCCAGGATGCCGCCACGGATGCCCCCAGGGTGGAAGACCAGGCCGATCGCGGCGAGGTGTGCTCGCCCGAATGCGGTGACCGGGTTTGCGGTCCCGATGGATGCGGGGGCCAGTGTGGCCAGTGCGAAATGATCAAGGAAGTATGCAGCGCAGAAGGCCAGTGCGTCCCGGCCCCATGCCAATCCAGCCTCGACTGTCTCTCCAACCTGGTCTGTGACAAGCCCAGCGGCGAGTGTGTAATCTGTGTCGGCGACGAGGACTGTCCCGAGGGCACGAGTTGCGGCGCGGACCACGAGTGCCACAAGCCCATCGCATGCGAATCGGACAAGGACTGCAAGTATCTGGAGATGGTCTGTGACAAGGAACTGGGACTCTGCGTCCAATGCCTTGGTCCGGAAGAATGCCCTGCCGAGGAGTACTGCCTGGGCGGCTACTGCCTAGCTGACGAATGTGTGGCAGGTGAGGCCACGTGCGTGGGGGGGTCGGTGGAGGCTTGCGCGGGCGATGGCTCCGCTTGGAACGTAAAAGAAGTCTGCGGTGTGAACCAGCACTGCCTTGAGGCTGCCTGCCACGACAATGTCTGTCCTCCCGGCGAGTCCTACTGCGACAATGGTATTGCCAAGACGTGCGATAGCCTCGGCTCGGCAGTGACAGCCGAGGAGGACTGCAAGGCCCAGGACCTCAACTGCTACGACGGCTCCTGCTCTGATTCAGTCTGCCCTGCTAACGAGACTTTCTGCATCGACGGTTTCACCGCGGCGGCTTGCGCGGCCGACGGCATGAGCTTCACCAGTGCGGCCTGCCCCGCCAAAGAGTACTGCGATTCTGGCACCTGCCACGACCAGATCTGCGACCCCTCATCAACCTTTTGTGAAGAGAACAAGGTGACCATTTGCAATAGCAAGGGCAGTGCCATCCAGTCGAAGACCGATTGCGGCGACCTGGTCTGCGTTGCCGGTGGGTGCTACGAACTGGTCTGCACACCGGCCGCCCTCTACTGCGATGGCAAGGCGCTCATGGAGTGCGATGCCAACGGCACCGCTACCAACCTGGCGCAAAATTGCGGCGAGAACCAGTATTGCGGCGAAAACGGTGACACCGCGTCCTGCCAGGACCAGGTCTGCACCCCCGAAGCCCTCTCCTGCGACGGCACCACCATCGTCCAGTGCGACGACCTCGGCGCCTCCTGGCTCCCCGGGGACAACTGCGCCAACAATGACAACGGGTGCCTGGATGGCGAGTGCGTGAAGGAGTTCTGCGGGGATGGCATCAAGCAGGAGGGTGAGGAGTGTGACGATGGGAATGATGTGCTGTGTGATGGGTGTGAGCAGTGCATGGCGACGGCCCAACTCGACCTTACTGAAGACCACGCTGTTGCCTGCACAGTCGTCGCCACTCCGTCGCAGGCCAGTTGGACTGTAGAAACGTGGGTGCGCTTCGACAAATACCCTCCTCAACAAGGTGCGGCCCACATCGTTGGTCGAACAACGAAGTTCCCTGCAGACGGTGCAGCCTCTTTCACGCAGACGATCTATGCACGGTGGATGGATGCGCAGGATGGAATACCTGCCGGGTTTCGGTTTAGAGCCAAGTACGAGGATGCGCTGGACGTTGACCACCTGGTTGTATCCAAGGCTCTGATTGAGTTGCACGTATGGTATCATGTTGCCTACGTGCGGTCTGAGGAGGGAAAGCACTCCATTTTCGTGAATGGGCATCTCTCTGGGACGGGAACGGCTAGTGAAGATCCACACAACGCATCCGGCATAACGTGCGTCGGCGACATAGCTGCTCCCACCGACCATATCTCCCCGCGCGGGAATGTCGATGAAATCCGCATATCGAAGGTTGCACGCTATGAGGGGGACTTTGTCCCTCTCAGGAGGCACGGGGTTGACCCAGATACTGTTGCGCTGTGGCATTTCGACGCGGAAGAAGGCGACGTTACAGAGGATGCCACTGCAAATGCCTATGACCTGCTACTCGCTGCTGGAGCTTCGCTGACGGATGACGACTGCTATGGGGAGAGTAATGATGCTGTTGTTTGCGGCGATGGCGAGGTGGCGATCTGGGAAGAGTGCGACGATGGAAACGTGGTGAACGGGGATGGCTGCAGTTCGGACTGCGAAATCTAGATTGCCCTTCTTTTGGTAGGTGAGCGAAATGTCGGGTAACGAGGTGTCGAAGGTTGTGTCCATTAAGGTCACTACGCGGTGCAATGCATGGTGCGACCTATGTGGACTTCGTGAGTGGATGAAAGCGAATCCCTATGACATGAGTATGCAAGAGTTCGAGCGATTCATTGAGGCGTCACTGGTCTCAGGGTACAGGTTCGATAAGGTGGTTCTGAGTGGGGGGGAACCACTGATATGGCCATCGCTGGAACAAGGGATCTACCTCCTCAGGAAGTCTGGGCTGACTAGGGGGATCACGCTGTATACGAACGCGCTGGCAGTAGCACTCTTGTCCCGCGATATCCTTGCCGCCATCGTCGGGGCGGTTGACTGCGTGAGAGTTTCCCTGCACGAATGGAATCGCCAGTCCTATCTGACTCTCAAGAACCAATTCGGAGCACGTGTGCAGTGCGTTGAAAGACCGTTCGTTGTCCCTCCACACGTCCCAATGGAGGGTTCTTTGCCTGCAGATTGCACGTGCAAGTCTCTAAGTGTCTCGCGTGATGCGGTCCATCTCTGCACTGGGCAGGAGGCGGTTGCAGCCAGATTGCCAAGGCAATGTGGGCATGCCAGCTCATCAAGTGCGGAAATTCGTCCAGGCTACATGAAATCGCTGGACTTTGACCGACGACATGACCGCGATGTCTGCAAGGCATGTCTGTCAAATAGGAAGGTAGCGGCCGTCCAGCCGTGCCGGAACCCCATAAGATGCAAGATGAGTCTGTGAGACTAGGTTGGGGTCCCGGACGATACCGGAGCGTCGTTCCACTGGGCTACCCCAGTAGACGTTGAATCGGAGTAATTGCCAATGCTTGTATTACGCGCAAACGCTTTTAGGGCAGGCCACGTTGAGGGTCGCTCAAGTGAGAGCGAAGGGCGGGGTGTTGGCCGTACTTTTGCCAATAGGAGGGCATCTCGTCGTCAGGAAGCAACCTCGGTGGCCTCAGCAGTGTTTGAAGGAAGTACGACGGCTTGCCTGAGATCATTTCGGTTGGCAATAGTCACGGCGGTGTGGCGCCGCCCCTATCTCAGCCAGTTGCTCCTGCGGTGGTACGAGGAACTAAAGGGTAGACTCAGCGACTCGCTGGCGGTTCATCTCCTCGCCGTGGGCTCGGAAGGTGAAGTCACTCGGCAGATGGCGATGGCACACGGATGGGACTATGTCGAAGCGCCCAACTACCCTCTCACCAACAAATGGAATGCCGCTTCTTCTGCGTGCCAAAACAAGAACCCGGATGCCGTGATGATTGTCGGCTCAGACGACTTCGTTTCCGATAGCTACGTTCTGGCTGCGGCAAAAGCCATGGCGACCTGCAACCTCTTTGGTCTTACCGATCTGTGGTTCTTCGACTCAACGCCGCCTGTTCGTCTGGGCTACTGGCCAGGCTACAAGGGGGAGCGGGAGGGAGAACCCATTGGGGCAGGCAGGATATTCCGAAAGGACCTTCTCGACGCGGTAGACTGGAAGTTGTGGGATCCGCTATCACCGTTGAATTCGGGATTGGACCGGCAATCTCTTGAGCGGGTGCAGGCAACGGGTGTGCTGAGGATGCAAGTTGTCCAATTGGAGTCAGTCTTCGCATTTGCGGTGGACGTCAAATCCACGGAGGGGAACCTCTGGCGATGGGATCAATTCCAGTACTCTGTGGTGTACCACGGCCAGGACGCACTTAACATTCTGGGCGCCAACGGGATACCAGTTCCATCCAAGATTGACTCCAAACGAGGACGAAGTGAGCATGACCCTGGAGGTTCACCACACGCGGTAGCAGAGGTTGACTCAGTTAGCATACCCACCCTCGTCATCACTGCGCACGATGCAGCGCCGTTCGTCGGAAGGTGCCTAGATTCAGTGGCATCGCAAACCAGGGTTGATTGGCGTGTCGTCTTCGTCGATGACGCATCCACCGATGGCACTGCGGACGAAGTAGAGCGGGTGGCCGCCGAGTTGGGGATTTCAGACCGCCTTACAGTGGTCCGCCACAAAGAGCGGCGCTACAAGACCCGCAACGTCGTGGAGGCGGTGCGTGAGATCGTGGGCGATGACGAAGTCGTGGTCATGCTGGACGGCGACGACTGGCTGGCGCACGACAGTGCTCTCGAGACGCTGGCCGAGGACTACAGGAAGGGCTGGGACGTCGTCTGGGGAAACTGGACCGGCTCCGACGGCATGCCGG
>CALGBT010000067.1 GCA_937884235.1 uncultured Pseudomonadota bacterium | reverse complement strand
AACATATCCGCTGTTCCCAATTTCTCCCACCTTCTGGCCAGGCACTACAACGTCTCCCATTTCTGCCTGGATAGAACCCTGCTTCATATGCGCGAGCAGCACGTACTCACCGGTCTGTATGCGGATCCTGACAAAGTTGCCGTATCCGCTGCCATTGCATGCCCAGCCGCCGTCTGACTTCGGGCCTAGCACAGATGGGCCATTTGGAGAATCCTTGAAGACTCCCTCAATGGTACCATGGACCGGGGAGAACAGAGGCGTTCCAATCCCCGCGCTGTAGTCCGTTCCACCAGGCCTTCCCCCTGCAATGTGACCTGCGAACGTATCGGAGATGGTCTTCTCTGAGGAGAACGGGTACCAGAAAAGCTGAGTGCAGTCCTCTTGCCCACCAAGAACACCAAGTTCCTGCGGCTCGGTATAGGAACTTACACAGTCAAGCTCTTGTGGCAAGTAGCCGATATCGCAGGCGCAGGCCAAGAGGTTCTCTTGGACGACACACTGTCCGAATCCGCTGCACTCAACACCAGAACACGGGTCATCGACGCATTCATCTTCCTGGCAAGCCAGCCCGTCCGGACAACTAGAAAGCTCGACTCCCCACTTCAAGCAGTCTGAGGAAACGAGTTCGCAAACGGTGTAAGTTGTGCCGTCTGGCTGACACTGCAGAACACCCTCAGCGACGCAACCCGGGTCAGAAACGCAACCGCCTTCGCACTCGCCACCGTTGCAGAAAAGATCCGAAAGGCACTCCCCACACAATCCACCGCATCCATCCGGGCCGCACGATTTCCCGGCGCAAGTAGGCTGGCATTGGTCACCCATGCAGTCGGGATAACCTGCGAAGCCTTCCGCACATTGGTTGCAATGGTCACCATCGTAGCCCTCGTTACAGTGGCAAGCACCGCTGTCACAGAAGCCATTGCCCAGGCATGGATCTGGCTCACATGGATCGTCTGCACAGTCGGGGAAGCCGGCAAAACCCTCTGCACACTTGTTGCAGTGGGCACCAGCATACCCCTCGTTGCAGTCACACACCCCTTCTGAACAGTATCCATTGCCGGAGCATGTCCCAGGAGTACACGGATCGGCCTTCATGTCCGCGAAGAAGAGGGGTACATCCTCCAAAGCACTCTCCGAGATGTCCTGACTGGAACAACTCGAGGCAAATGCAACAAGCAAGATTGACATCGCGGCACTTCTGAGGAAAACCCCAAAGATTGGCGTCCTGTTCATACTCTCCCCCTAGACTGTAGCATCACCGCGTTTATTGCATAGTTGGCAACTTTATGCCAAATGATTTGATTGGACCGAAAGATTGTACATGCTGCCACGCTCAAGACGGCCAGGCCACGTCGTCAACGAGGCCCGGGAATGTCACTTCCCCACGACTCCCCTTTGCTTCGAGTCATCCCGCGGGCCAAATATCATCAGCCCGAGCGTGGTAGGATTGCCCCACTTCAGACGCGAGGTGCCAGTCAAGGTCTCTTGCCGTGGGTGTTCATGCGAATCACTATCGGAAACGAGGGCCGTGAATCCTTGGTCTGCGCGCCGTGGAGGGGTCTCCTGAAAGGTAGCTATCTCGGCTCCTTCCGCAAGCGCATCCAGAAGTGTCAGAGGGAGCTTCAACTCAAGGTCATAACCATTTGCCGAACGTTTGACATATGCAGTGACGTCACTCAATGGCCTCAGATTCGCCGGGTAGAGTTCGAGCACAGGGCGCTTGCCGTCTTCGGGCCCCAGTGAAACACCGATCTGCAGCAATCGCCCGTCGGGCGTCCCCTGAAGCATATGGACGGCTCCCTTCTGATGGAGAGAGTTCCCTGGATTGAACCACAACTCGATGTGGTCTGCCGCCAGGAAACTAACCCGGTCTGATTGGGAAACCAGGATATCGTCTTCGACCGAAATGGCGATCGCCAACTCCTCCGGGGTGTAGACAGAAGCTATGGCAAATCCGCTATCAGAAGCACCTGAGCAGCGTGAATCGTTGCCGGCAGACCAGCACAGGTCAGACCTCAAGACATACTGTGCATTGGTCTCTCTCCTCTGAGGATCCTCTAGTTGGCCATCGATCTGGGGAAGCGTATCTACATGCGCAGCGGGTATGTCGTAATAGGGCCAAACGTTCTCCCCCATATCAGCGGCGCGGTCGAGACGACATGTGCTGGGCTTCTCGCAGAAAAGAAACCTCTGGTGGAGGTCGGTGGAGCCATCCCATAGGTCCCCGACGCAGGAGCCCTCTCCCATTTCGGCGCTTACGGCATATGAACCAACTTCCTCGAGACGGTCAGTTCTCCATGAGTGCCTCGTTTCCGAATAGAAGAAGATGTTCAGACCGTTGCCTGAGCCCGCGACGAGAATACCAGAATCAAACAGCAGACAGTTGACTGGTGCCATGCCAAAGATCTGGGGTTGAAATCGCTCTTCCAGAAGAACTAATGACGTGAGTGGAAGTTCCCCCGGACGGCGGAGCCCCACCACCACATAGTAGCCGCTAGAGTTTGCCTCCTCGCCACTTTGGTCGAGCGGGCGCAAAACGGCAATCACGTCCATGAGTCCGTCGGCGTTGACGTCCGCCCAGAGCACTGAATCATCCAGCGTCGGCGCATCAACAGTCAACTCGAACCGTTCCACGTCTTCTAATCCAGCAGCTCTCTCATTGGCCTGCCGCAAGGTGTCGTTGAGCAATCGCTGGCGTGTTTCCGGCGACATCAATGAGAATCCGCTACCCCCTTCGTAAGATTCGTGCATCCCGCCCGAACTCGTTTCGCCAGAAGACAGAAGCTCAGATGGGGCACTATCGAAGCTCGTTCTTCTGGGAGGGGATTCTCCGGACCCCTTGGTCTGGTTGCACGCAGCGGGAGCCGATAGAGCCAGCGAAACCAGAATGACCAGCAATGACTTCATGTAGCCTCCCTTGTGCGCAAACGGGCGATGAGTGACAGTGTTTGTGCAGCGATGGCAACGATCCACTGCCGACATTCCCAGTTGCATGAGCTTCACCGAACCTTACGATTGCTACTCCAACTCGGCGGCGAGAGTCGCCAACGTATCGAGGTCCCCTTGAAGCTGTTCACGCAGCGAAATGACGCGCTCTTCCAGGTGGCGGCTGGCGAGTTCCTGCAACGGCTCGGAGCAAGCCTCAAGCACCCAACACGCCTTGGCCTTGAGTCCCTGCGAGAAAGCAGTGCAAATCGAGAGTTTAGAATTGATATGTCGCCATTCCGCCATAAAGCGGTTCAGCCAATTCGCCGCCACAGCCACAGCCTCTGCCGTCGGAAGCAGCACCCGACGAGTGCCCCTAATCGTCGCGGTTAGAGTGTGAACGTTTTCTTCATTTGACTCGGCAACGGCATCATCTAGTGCCACCTGAAGGTTGGCCTGAAGATTGGCCATCTGGTTCGTGTACCGTATGAGTCCGTCAATGGTCTCGACTACTCCCATCGATTCCAGAAGCAGAACCACGAAACCGGCCGACACAACGTCCTGGAGCAAATCCTGCAGCCCTTCTGACCCCTCAAGTATCGAAACGGCAACTCGGAGCCTACCGAGAGACATGGCCATCTCTTTCAACTCCACTATGGTCTGCGCCGTTTCGGAGTACTGCCCGATGTGCGCCAGGAGTAACGATTCGTCGGCCAACTGCTCCAGGCGGACCATCTTCTCCGCCGCAGTCTCGCCAACGACAACGCGCTTGACTCTGGAACAGCCGGGTGCGAGTGCAGTTACGAGGGCTACAGCGAGTAGTGCCAGCATGCCGATGCACCGTGACGTATTCCTCATAGGAATCCTCCGGGTAGAACCCCGCCGTAGTAGTGCCCGCTCATCATCTTCTGACTTCCTTCTCGAAAACGATTGAAACTATCACATTATCTCTAGCAACCAGCTTCTCACACAGTATCGCTTCGACGAGGCTGCGTCCAGTCTTGAGCGCCCGATTGGAGCCAGCTCCATGCATTTGCGGCAGCGCCAACCAAACCACGGTGTTCGCTAAACAATCTGCAAACATCAAGTTTGCGCTGGCACTCTTTGCCAACGTAGACGTCGCCCGCCAGATCCGCCACCGCCAACACAGGGCCAGTCTGCCACCAGCAGGGTGACGGGCCGGGAACTAGAAGCCAGAACCGATTGTAGCGCATCATATCAGTCCCTTCAGGAAGCAGAGAGTAAAGGTGACTCAGAGCCTTGAATGTAGGTCGTACGCCCCCCTCATCCATTCCACTTGAATCAAACACGGAGCTGCGCCACTGCAGATTTCGGCGACTTGTGCACGCCAGCGACAGTATTTGCGCCATGAGCCTGAAGACGCGCACCGTTGGAGTGGATGGAGGTAACTGACCGGTCTTCGACGGTAAATGACACGCCCGTTCCACCGCGTCTACAATCGCCTTAGGGTCTTCCGCCGACAACCACGGCCAAACATACCCGCCCCCCTTCTCAAGGGGCGAACCGGAGTACTCCTCGTCACCCATTCTGCGGAATCCTCGAAAGTCATTTAGCGACTTCCATTCAGATGCGTCCGAGCAATCATATAGCCCAAGGGTGTCCCCTTGCCCTCCT
>CALGBT010000066.1 GCA_937884235.1 uncultured Pseudomonadota bacterium | reverse complement strand
GTCCTCACCAGCTACAGGTCTCCTTGGCAAAATGGAATCTGTGAACGCTGGGCATTGACGCTCCGCCGGGAGCTGCTGGACCACGTTGTCGTCTTCAACGAGACCCATGCCCGCAGGCTGATCTCGGAATTCGTAGCCTACTACCACGAAGACCGATGCCACTTGGCGCTGAACAAGGACTCGCCGCAACCGCGCCCGGTTCAGGCCAGGCCGTCCGAGGGTGCCAAGGTCATCGCCATCCCCCGAGTTGGCGGCATCCACCACCGGTATGAGTGGCGAGACGCTGCCTGAGGGCCTCGCAGTGCGCCAGGCCATCCATTGCCGCCCGCAAGTAGGGAGATGGCTCGGTGTGCATTCACCGCGTGATTCAGCCCGAATGCCGAGTTCACGGTCTCCGATTCACTGCTCCGATTGTCAAAGAACGTTGCTGCCAGCCCTGCTTCAACCGCTCATTCAGTCCCCAGGTCGGTCCCGATCGTATTTTGAGGAGGCGCAACCTCTCCACGAAAAGTTAGGCATACGCGGGCACCCATCTCAACTGGCTGAAATCACACCCGTATCTCGAATCGAAAAACGCTATCTCGGAAAGTCAGGCTAGGATCCTATACATGTATACGCTCCGTAGATATCGTCCAGTGTTACGTCACAGGATGTTCCAGGTGGACACACACCGCATGCCCCGCACTCCACACATTGCCCCGTCAGTGCATTGCACTGTTGTCCCACATCACACGATGAGTCTGTCTTGCACGGCCCCAACCCTTTATCCATGCAACCTGTCGGACATGCATTCGGCCCGCACTCCATGGTACTGAATGGTGCAACCGGCAAACTGCACATTGGGACGCACTCACAGAATCTGCGCCCGTTTTGCCCGACACATTTCTCCCCCTCAGCACAAGTTCCACATAAGCGACCGCAGCCATCGTCCCCACATTCGTTCCCGAGACACGAACATTCCCTGCCCACACACGTGAAGTCGTCTGAGCACTGGTGAGCTTCTGGACAGATACCGCAAGTACCTCCACAGCCGTCCGACCCACAAACTTTGAAATCGCAATCTGGTGAGCACGCACCAGCATCAGGCCTAGTGACTGCTCTTTCGTCCGACTCCCCAGCAGCGATGTCTTGCGCACCGGGGATATCTCTGAAGATCTCTCCCGCTGCTTCGTCGCAATTTCGTAGACCTCCTCCCACTGACAAATCGAGATAGGGTTCGTTCCTTGGCAGGCAGTCAGGGCACCGGACTTCGTTCTTCCAAGCGATGGGCGACTCAACGCTCGAACCACATGCATTGAGGGAAGAACTTGCCCACAACGCACAGCACCACAGCATGATGGCAAACGTACAAGACTGTACATCGTGCTGCGTACTATGGTTTTGCAAGTGCGTGTCTCCGCCCATATTCTTCACATTGCCGCTCTGGCATAATTGGACAGCTCAAAGGCTGGCTCTTCATAGATAAGGTCGACATACATCTGGAATGTAGGATCCTCCCAGACATTCCTCGGAGCTGTAGGTCCTGCGTCGGGCACTGGCAAGACAACACTCCAGTCCACATTCGCCCATAACGATGCAGGAAGAGGGAAGGCGTTCTGGGCCGTACTGAACCGGTTATGCGCGGTTCCCGCCCACTTCTTAATGGCGCCAAATGCTAGAGGCTTTCCTGCAATGCTCAACCCTGAAGCCTGAAAAATAACAGCGTCCCTCACAATGCCGGCGTATTCAGCAGAAAACGCCCATTTCAGCATCGCAGTGAAGTAGTTCAACGAAACTCGATAGTCAACCGAGGCGGAGATGGCAAGATACGTCGCGAGAGTCCTCCTCATCTTCGGAGTCCAGGCATCGGAATGCACCTTCGAATCCCCCCAGAACCAACTCCCCGACGGAAAGACCCCTTCGGCAGGAAGAGAAGCCAGATAGTCCCGCCATGCCAGAACTTCTGATGCCGGCTGCCACAGTTGAGAGGCCGGAAAGAGGCTGGCGCCTGGCCCCCACAGGTCATCTCCATGTAGCAAGGCCTTCTGAAAGGTCGGCAGCCAAAGACTCCCGTGCGACGTTGTTCCGACGTCGCCGCCCATGAACGTGATCAGCGGATTCCCTCCTACAGATATGGGAACAGCCAACGCCGTCGCAGTTGCAGCAAAGAACGAGCTGTTCATGTCGCAACCACCCAATTTGTAGACAGACACAGCCTCGTACGACCAGGGCCGTTGCCCGTGGTTCGCTAGTTCCTGAAAGAACCAGTTATTAAACATATAACCTATTGGCTCATGGACCCACGATTGACTTCCGTCAACAACAAACTGCTGCAATGGATATGGCGGTTTTTCGAGAGAATAGTCGCTCTTCAGATTAGGGTTGGTATTTATTGGCTCACATACTCCGCCGTAGAATTTATGACCATAGGAGTCGTATGTTGCTGGACACCACTTCTTCTCGCAATCGATGACGACCCCGGAAGCATAGGCGTTCTCCGGACCATGAAACCAATCTGTCAGCCTATAGACCGCAGACAAATCACTGTTTGGCTTCGCATTCTCAACCAAACGCAAAGCGAACTGCACAGCTGGAACTGGGTCAGAAAGAGGGGCATGGATAGCGACGACGCCCGGAGTGAATTTCCAGAATGGAAGTTGAGCATCGGGGAAAAAGGCTCCCCCGTGAACCAAATCCGGGTCAGCAACCTGCCATCGAGCAAAGTGTTCGATAGATGTTTGCCCCCCCTCGGCCAGAGACCAGGGATACCATCCCCCCAATTCCGAAACGAGGCACACAGCCATCCAACGATAGTAGAGCGTCCGTGCGTGCGCTGGGGCAAGTTGGGCATACTTCACTTGGGGCACATTGGAGTCCATCACATCTTGCCAGTTGACGGCACCTCCGAAGTTCACGAAGTAGAACTCAAGAAACGCCTGGATGAGCTCCAGGCCATCGCCGAATTGACCGGCCGCCCCAACATCCACTATAGCGGAAACAAGAGCCTGCACAGTCTCTTGCCAGCCAGCGTTTGGAGCATGAGATGGAAAGGCAATAGATGCGGCTGGTGGCCTCTCAGGGAGTTGAGGGAGAATGAACGTGGGAAAAGCCCCCTGGCCCCACCACGGTCCAGGCTGGCATGAACCATGCCAGTCCTCGTGAGGTTCCCATAGCCCAACCACACGCGGAAGGCCTCCGAGCACCTGAAACAACTGTTTACTGGCTTGGATGTTTGCGAAGATACTCTCATCATCATTCCAATTCACTTCTTCCCCCGAACCAACGAAAAATCTCTTCCACGACATACAAAACATCTACCTCGCTCGTTGTGACCGCAACTCTTGCAGGCGCTTCAGCAGCTCAAGGAGGTCTTCGTTGGACGTATTGGAAGGAGATAGGCGCCGCCACCTGCCGGCAGGTAATCGAACTCCCACTCCCTGACGCTCGAAAGTGTCAAGAATGACGTTGATCGCGAGACTTGCTATGAGTGGGGAAAAGGGCGTTTCATAGGGGGTCAACGAACGCATTTGCTCACAAGAGTCATCGTGTCCATCCAACATCTTCTCCCTTGATGCAAGACTCTCTGCCCGGACCGGAGATGCCAACTGTTTGGAACCCCGTTCTTCGGCCATGCTTGTCTCTATCCTCGAACTCCGATCTGACTGCCCCCCTCCCTCGTCCAAAGCCGTACCTATCCCGAAATGGGCGAATGGATCTCTCTGGGGTCTACTCATCTTCTTGTCCTCCCAAACTCAATGTCCGAGCTAGTGCGCGAATCTAGCACAAGAGCGGCTCCACTACCGGAAACCGCTCCCACCTTCACATGCAGTTTGTTGCTGGACGCACGCATCAGCAAGTGCTTCCTGTAAACAAGAGAGCCCGCTGTCATAGCCGCAGTGCTCAGCCAGACAGCCAGCCACACCAATGAAGAGGGTCTGGTCTTGAACCGTTCCTCCGACGACGCAGGTCATGCTGGCCTGAAGCAGATCATTCTCGTCGAGCTCATCAAACAGGCATTTTGTGAGTTCACTGCAGGGCAGTACGCCGGTAGTGCACGCAGTCACCTCCTCCAAGCAGTTCTTCCAGATAGACTCTGCGCACGCGTCCCCTGGGCTCTCAGTATTGCCGATGCACTCTGTCTGGCCCAATGCGCAGAGTTCCAAATGAAGCAAGGAGCTGAAATCCTCCAGAGTCCGAAGTCCTGCGCACTGCCCCGAGTACTCCCACTCCATCTCCCCCTCGGAAATGTACCCCAGGCCACAGAGGTATGATTCTGCACAGGTCCGGTCCCCATCTGAACCGTGGCAGAGGTACAATTCCTCTGCACAACCAACAGCCCAGCATTCGTATTCGTTGCAGCCCCAGGAACCGGGATTCACACAATCATATAGATCCCAGAGCAAGGCCTCTGCTCCTGGCTCAGCATCCTCGATGCAACCAGATGAGCAACTGGCATCATTCGAGCATAGCGCCAGGCATTCCGCCAACTCACCGCAATTAAGCTCGTTCCTGATCAACAGATCCCAGGAGGAATTGTCCAAACCAACGAGTTCAGGCGATTCTCTGCGAACATCAGGAGTAGACACCTCCCACAGATCCCCCACCGATAGAGAATCTGGAACTTCCCGTGGCAGGTCATTTGAGCGGTCTGTTCTCATGTCATCACGCACCGCCACATCGTGCGAACCAGTGTCATTGTTGACGCCTTGCTCTCTTCCGCGCACACACTGCGAACCACTCAGCGCTACCACGACAAGCAGGAACCACGCCCCCCCCCGGTCGGGACGGTGTGACACCAACAACCGTCCTACAGAGGTGGCCATGCTCTCTCCTGGGGAACTCCTTCAAGCGGAAATGATGCCCTGTCAATCATCCAGTCATAGACCTTGGCATCCACACGTGAAATGAGCTTCTTCGCACTCAGGACGCCCAGGCCTGTGGCAACATCCTGGCCCGTTGCTGCTGCACCCATAGACCAGGTCTTTCCCTCCCTGACGTCGACACAGTAGTCAGATGACAGGACAACTGACTTCCAAGTCGTAGGGCCATCTGACGCCAAGAGCGGTGGAAGATTGCCTGGAGTAAGGTACTTCTGCATCAGGAGAGAACAGATGCCAGCCACGGTCGGCGTGGCAAAGGATGTTCCTCCGCCAAGCCTCCAGCCCTTCAGAATCTCTCCCGAACCGGGTTCTACGATCCCGGAAGCAGAGTTCGTACTCCAGGGGACGAGGAGCGTATTCCCCGCCTGCATGTTCACAATCGAACAAAGGTCGGGGAAAGGCCGTGCCACTTGACCACCTCCTGTGAAACTGGGATACAGGGCTGTGCCGCTATTGGCATAGTCCGAAGCGGTCCAGCAGTCGGGCACCAGACCACACTCCAAACCAGATGGGTACGCTCCGCCAACAGACAAGACATCCGGGAGGCATGCTGGTACCGGAGCATATTGAAGTTGGAAACCTTCCGGTGTAACAAGGCCCTTGTTGCCGGACGCGGAAACCACGAGCACATCATTCTCAGCCGCAAAACGCACCGCTGCATCAATGGCCTTGCACGCAGCAACATTGTCGGGTCCTGTTGGGACCCCGTTTACCAGTAGATTCACTCCCCAACTCGTACTGACAACGGAAGGCTTCGTCTGGACTGCCATCGCCACCGCGACCGAGAGATTGAGGACCCACGCGGGTACCATGTTTGGCTTGCTTGATGGGCAGGACAACACATGAAGAGCCGCTTCGGGGGCCACAGCAAGAAAGGCCGCCGCACACATCGTTCCATGCCCCAACAAGTCCAGCCCTGGAGTGACGCCCGGGAATAGGATCGTTTCGGGAAGAAGGTCGATCTCAAAGCCGGCGGTTGCCCTTGCACCCTGAAACAGCGGGTGAGACAAGTCGATTCCGGAATCGACTAAGTATGCATCCACTCCATATCCCCGATTCAGCTTGCCTCCGCCACCATTCTGCTTGTGAGCCCAGTCGACTCCCAGTAGGCGCAACACATCTGATTGGAACAACACGTTTGTAAGGCCTCCGGTTCCGAAATCGGGACCAAATGCATAGACTGGCTCACCATCGTCATAGAGGGCATTGGTGATGAAGCTCCAGGTTGGGTCCGGCCAGCCACCTTCAAACACCTCAAGTTCTCCGCCAACACACACATCAACGACATGGCCCGCAACCGATGCCGGCAATCCCAGAACATCAGCGCGGCCAACATCTCCTTCGGCGGACTCGATAAAACGCATGCCGAGCTCACGCTCGTAGCACTCCCTGGTCCCAACCACGCCAACAACAAACGGCAACTGCAGAATCGTATCAAAACCACGACGGCGCAGTTCAGATGCAACCATGGCAGAACGTTGAGCGCGCGACGGCAGATCCCCAGATTGCTCCAGAACAACAACCCCCACAATGTGTCTGGGTGAGTCAATGACCTCAGAAGAAACGATGCCACCAGTAGCAAACTCAGAACTAGGGCCAACTGGTCGGTCTTGGGAGAACCCTCCGACTATCTCCTGACCGACTCTGACCAATCCTTGGTCCCCGTCGCCAACTCCACAGTGGTCAAAGATATCTCTTTCGCCAGAG
>CALGBT010000065.1 GCA_937884235.1 uncultured Pseudomonadota bacterium | reverse complement strand
CGTTCGCAGGTCGCTTTGCTCCCGTTCGCAGGTCGCTTTGCTCCCGTTCGCAGGGCCCGTTGGGCCCGTTCGCAGGTCGCTGCGCTCCCGTTCGCAGGGCCCGTTGGGCCCGTTCGCGGGTCGCTGCGCTCCCGTTTTGAGACGTGGGTGGGGCGCGTGGGCATTGCGTGGTCGGGTGGGCTTCATTTAGACTGTGGGTGGATAGTTGCGGGGGGATGTGATGCGAAGTCTGGTGATGGTTTGTGCTTTGATGATGATAGCTGCAGGGGCTTTGGGACAGGTGGGGGGTCCTGGTGGGTTTGCTCGGGCTGGGGCGGGGAAGCAGGTGGACCTGTCGGTAGCCGGGTATGAGGCGGCGGTGAAGATGGGGCGGGCGCGGTTGAAGAAGTCAGTTGAGCGCTTGGCGCAGATGGCCCCCGGCGAGATGCCTGACGAGCGTTTTCGGCAGATGGTGGCCGTGGGGATGGAGGCCTGGGATGTGGCTGAGTTGTGCCAGCAGGCACTTGATTCTGAGGTCATGGCGAAGGAGTTGGAGGAGGCCAGGCAGATGGCCAATGCGGTGCCTGGCATCAAGCTGAAAACCTGGCAGGACGAATTCCAGAAGTGTGTGCCCGAGCTTAGAAAAGTGGCGATTGAAAACCTGAAACAGGCCGTCGCTGAGGCCGATGAGGTGGACGGACTCGACGAGGTCACCTTCCAACTCGGCTACTTCCAATCGGTGACCGGCGACCCGGCCGCCGGTGCGGCGACGATGAAAGGATTGCTCGATAACCACCCACAGTCCACCTACGTGCCGGAAGCCTGGCTGATGATCGGCGAGTACCTCTTTGACCAGCAGCAGTTGGCAGAGGCGCTGGCGGCCTACGGGCAGGTGGACAAACACGCAACGGCCCGCGTCCGGCCTTACGCCAAGTACAAATCCGCATGGTGCTTGTACAATATGCAGGAGTTTGAAAAGGCCTATGAAGCTCTTCTGATTACCCTGGACATGTGCGGTCCTGGCAGCCCGTGGAACCACCTCTACCGTGAGGTGATGCGGGATGTGGCGATGTTCTACGCCGGCCTGGAAGAGGCAGTGCCGGAGAACGCGGTGGGCGAGTTCCAGAAGCTCGACAAGGACAATGCCCAGGCCATGGCACAACACCTTGCCGCGGTCTACTCGGACCAGGGCAAGTACGATGATTCTCTTAACGTCCTCGAGGCGTTGGCCACGGGATATCCCGAGTCGGAGAAGGTCCTTGATTACCGCCGCCTGCAGGTAGAGACGGTTGCCCGGATGGGCGATGCTGAGGCACTGATTGGTGCGGCGGAGATGCTGGCAGAGGCTTATGGCGAGCGGAAGAAGAGCTTTCCGCCCCATGCGAAGAAGGCGGCCCCGGCGATCGCTGAGATGTTCGAGGGGTTCATTGCGAACTATCGGACCCAGGCGAACAAGGGAGTGCCTGGGGCGGGTGAGACGGCTGAGCGGTTGGGGGAGATTTTGAAGGGGATGTTGGGAAAATAGCACAGCGCCTGGCGTCAGCCTGGCGACGTTTTTAAGGCGCCCCCCCCCCTGACGGGAGGTGCTGTGTCGCGCTGTGGGTGGCGCACAACGACACGGCAGAGCTGGACACGCGGAGGTCCTTCGACTCGGGCAAAGCCCTCGCTCAGGATGACAGAGCGTGGGCAGCGCGGGAGCAGGGCCCAGCCTACTCCCGACCAGCATTGCGGATGTAATACGACAGCGTCGGAATGATGCACGACTGTTCGAGCAGGCGGCAGGATTCGGGCACTTGAAGTTTGTGGTCGAGCATTTGGGGCGGGGTGTTGCAGCTGATGCTGGAGAGGGCTTTGTCGAGTTGCTTGAGGGCATCGTTGGTGCAGGTTTCGAGTTGGCCGACGGTGGCTTCGCAAGATTCTAAGAGGGCGATTTGCCAGTCTTCGTAGGTTTCCGTCGGCAGATCGACTTTGCCGGTCTCGAGGCAGCCTTTGTAGAGGGCCTGACAGGCGCTTGTGTCGCCGTTCCGGGAGTACTTCCGGAAGACGCCCCGCATCATGCAGTAGCCGTCGAGATCGACGACCTGTTCGAAAGCGCGAACCCCCTGGAACCATGCTCTGGTGATGGCCGAGGCTTCGAGTTCAGTGACTTTGGATTGCTTGTCCGGACCGAAGTCGACAGTGGGGGTTTTGGAGCAGGCCATGGCGAGAAACAGGGTGAAGAGCAATGCTGTGATGCGCATGGGTGACCTCCGATTCTATTAGACCCCGAGCGGGGCCTACAGTCAATCGCGACTGGCATAGCCCAGCGCGATCAGCTACCATCTCGGTGCTGGATTCGGGTGCTGAGTTGGAGGTAGCAATGTATCGCAATGTAATCTTCTTGACGTTCCTGGGAGTGGTTCTGGCCTGCAGTTCGACGCCGGGACCGGTAGTCACTGCCGATTCTGGCGTAGCTGATGCTGCTGGCGAGCTTTTGGTGGATGCGGCGATTCCCGAGGTGACCCTTGACGCAGTCGCGGACGGCTCGGTTGAACCGGACATCTGGCAATTCGATACCGGCCCGGACATCCCTTTCGCCGAGTGCGAACCGGGCACCGGCTGCTTCCTCGACCCGTGTACCGAGAACAGCCAGTGCCAGTCGGGCATCTGCGTGGACCATCTGGGTGAGGGAGTTTGCTCGCAGCTCTGCCAGGAGGAGTGTCCGCCGGGCTGGTCCTGCCAGCAGGTCGGGGCGGGCGGCCCGGACCTTTCGTTTGCCTGCGTCTCGAAGGTCGCCAACCTGTGCCGACCTTGTGGGGGCGGAGCCGACTGTAAGAGCCCCGGCGGGGCGGAGGACGTTTGCGTTGCTTACGGAGAGGCCGGCTCGTTCTGCGGCGGGAGTTGTGAAGGTGACGAGGACTGTCCCTGGGGCTTCTCGTGTGCGACCTCGGAAACCGTTGAGGGCAATAGCACCATCCAGTGCGTCGCCGATGCCGGTATCTGTCCGTGTACCGGAAAGTCGGTGGCTCTGGCGCTGTCGACCCCCTGCGAAGTCACCAACGAGTTTGGCACTTGCGGCGGGAATCGGGTCTGCACCGAAGGGGGATTGACCGACTGCGACGCGCTTGATCCGGCAGAGGAAACCTGCGACGGATTCGACAACGACTGCGATGGTGACATTGACGAGGGGACTTTCGTTGAGGACGAGTACTTCGGACTTTGCGACGACGACAATCCATGCTCCAAGGACCAGTGCAACGGTGCGGACGGATGCGAGCATGTGGCGCTGCTGGAGGGGGAATGCCAGGACGGCAACCCTTGCACGGTGGCCGACCATTGCGTCGATGGCGTCTGCGTCGGCGATGCCGTGCAATGCGACGACAACAACCCGTGCACCGAGAATCTCTGTATGGAGACGGGCGGCTGTACCTATCCCCCGCAGGCTGGGGAATGCGACGACGGTGAGGCCTGCACGCTGGGCGACCACTGTATTGACGGCGAGTGTCAGGGCGAGGCCGTAGACTGCGACTGCCAGAGCGATGCCGACTGTGCGGCCCTGGAAGATGGCGACCTGTGCACCGGCACGCTCTTTTGCGACAAAGGCTCGCTGCCCTTCAAGTGCGCCATAGTCCCGAATTCCCCCGTGACCTGCCCGCCGCCAGTCGGGCCGGATGCTCCCTGCCTCACGGCCACGTGCAACCCGGCCACCGGGGCCTGCCAGACAGCCCCGGCCAACGATGGCAAACCGTGCGATGATGGCGACGGTTGCACATTGGGCGACACTTGCAGCGACGGCCTCTGCCAGCCGGGCGCGGCCGCCAACTGCAATGACGGCAACGGCTGCACCGCGGACAGTTGCGACGACGAATCCGGTTGCCAGCACGAGGCCCTGGAGGGGCCGTGCAGCGACGGCAACGCCTGCACCGCCGGTGACACCTGCGAGGCCGGCCAATGCAGCCCTGGTGATGCCGTGGACTGCGACGATGGCAACCCGTGCAGCGACGATAGCTGCGACAGCCAGCAAGGCTGCTGGCACTCCCCGGCGGCGGGTCCCTGCGACGACAACAACCCGTGCACCGTTGGCGACCACTGCGCGGGCGGCACGTGCGTTGCCGAATCCTATCTTTCGTGCAACGACGACAACCCGTGTACCGCCGACAGCTGTACGCCGGGCAATGGCTGCATCCACGAACCCACCGCCGGCATCTGCAGCGACGGTGACCCTTGTACGGCCAACGACACCTGCCAGAACGGAGCCTGCGTGCCCGGCCCGGCGCAGGACTGCGACGACGGCAACGGCTGCACCGCGGACTCGTGCACCGCCGAAGGCCTCTGCCTGCACACGGCCACCGCGGGGGGCTGTGACGATGGGAATCCCTGCACATTGGGGGATGCTTGCAAGCAAGGGCTCTGCGTCGCAGGTTCGGCACTGGCCTGCGACGACGACGATGTCTGCACCACCGATTCCTGTACACCCGCAATTGGCTGCGTCCATACCCTCAACAGCGCCCCCTGCGACGACGGAAGCATTTGTACCACGGGGGACCACTGCCACCTCGGGGAGTGCATCCACTCTGGCGAGTTGACTTGCGGCGACAACAACCCCTGCACCGCGGATAGTTGTGATGACGAAGGCGGCTGTCAGTACATCCCCACCAACGAGCCCTGCGATGACTCCAACCCGTGCACAACTAACGACACGTGCACCAACGGCACCTGCGTTGGCGGTGGCGACCCCGACTGCAACGATGAAAATCCGTGCACCAACGACACGTGCACCGCCCAGCAGGGTTGCCAACATTCCTTCAACAGCGCCGCCTGCAGCGACAACAACACCTGCACCACTGGGGATATCTGTGCGCAAGGCATCTGTCAGCCAACCGGCACGCTGAGTTGCGACGATGCCAACCCATGCACCGACGATTCCTGCCTGCCCCAGTCGGGCTGCAGCCAGGTGCCTAACCAGGGCAACTGCCCCAATGGGCACTGCGACAACGGCGAATGTATTATCGATTGTCAGCCGAGCTGCGCCGGCAAGGAATGCGGCGACGACGGCTGTGCCGGCACCTGCGGCAGCTGTGAAGATACGCCCAACGCGGTCTGTACCCAGAACAACGCCTGTGCGGTGCTGCCCTGTGCTTCGGATATCACCTGTGTTCAGCACGGCCTGGTCTGCAACACGGAACAGGGCCTCTGCGTGCAATGCCGGCAGAATGGCGAGTGCCTGTTTCTCTTCGGTCAGGCGAAGCCCTTCTGCGATCCCGAATTTGACCTGTGCTCCGAGTGCATTACCGACGGTGACTGCGTCGATTCAGTATGCAACCGAGGCTTCGTTCCCGCACAATGCGAGCAAGCTGGCATCTTCGACGTCGGAGAACCGTGCAGCGACATCAGCCACTGCCTGCAGGGACTGCTCTGCGACGACGACAACACCTGCGAATCACTCTGCGGCAAAGACTGCAAACCGGGGGTATGCAACGGCGACTCGGGGCTCTGCGTGGACTGCCACGACCACAAGGACTGCGGGGCCGGCAAGGTCTGCGTCACCAAGACCTGTGTCCCCGGGACCAAGTGCAGCGGCAACGGCGACTGTGGCGGCGAGACTCCGGTCTGCCTGGACGGCATGTGTGTGGAATGTACGGTCAACGGGGACTGTGACGAGGGCTACAAGTGCGGCTCCGACAACGCCTGCCATCTCTCCTGCCTGTCGTCGCTAGCGTGCCAGGGACAGGTCTGCAATCTGGCCAAACAATACTGCGTCGCCTGTGTCCTGGACCTGGATTGCCAGGCTCAGGGTAAGGCTCATTGCGACAGCAACGGCCTCTGCGTGGACTGCGTCACCGACAACCACTGCGCACCCGGGCAGTTCTGCAGCCAGGGAATCTGCGAGGCCGATGCCTGCGTACCCGGGGTCGGGTATTTCTGTATCTCTGGTGAGCAGCGTCTCTGCAATGATGCCGGCTCGGGCTACCTGCCGCTGGCCTGTGGCGACGACTGCTGCCCCGAGGACCAGCAGTGCGTCAAGGGTGAATGCTCGCTCTGGGCCCCGACTGGCGAGAGCCCGGAGATGTTCGGTTCGTCGTGCCGCCAGATCGCCAACGACGGATATGCTGAGGGTGACGGCACCTACTGGATCATTCCGCCCGGGTACAATGGGGCGGCATTCCAGGTCTACTGCGACATGACAACGGATGGCGGTGGCTGGACGCTGGTGGCCTGGACGGGCAACTCGGCAGCCAGCCCGCACGGCGTCCCCTACCCCGGTCTGAATTACTGCGCCGGCTTCAACTGCCAGCGTGGGTCTGGCGCTTCGAAGACGACGATGCAGGCCATCCTGCGGGACAGCTCGGTGTTCGTGAAAACGCAGCAGACCCAGACCCAGAACGTCCCCCCGACCAACATCCTGGCGCACCAGTATTCTGGCAAGTATATCTACAACTCGCTGGCCGGCCTGAACCTGGTTTACGGAAGCGTGAACTGCGGCCCGCTGCTGCAGCAGGGGACCTTCCAATCCATAAAGGGTGTAACCGAGCAGAATGGCAAGGTGCTCTATGTCGCCCAGTCTTTGGCCTACGACAACTACACGTATGCGGAGGGCAACGACAACTATAT
>CALGBT010000064.1 GCA_937884235.1 uncultured Pseudomonadota bacterium | reverse complement strand
CAAGGAGGCAGGCTTTCTCGACGAAGACCGCATCCTCTCACGGCCGCTGGCCAAGGCGATTGAAGAAAGGATAGCCCTGGGCGAACAGGTCATCCTCTTTATTAATCGCAAGGGATTCGCGGCCTTCCTGCTTTGCAGTGCATGTGGTGCCGTACCTCGCTGCCCACAGTGCGACATCTCCCTGACCCTCTACAAGCGCTCGGGGCTGGCCCGGTGTCATTACTGCCAGTTCGCCACTCCCGCTCCCTCCAGTTGTCCCACCTGCGGCAGTGAAGACCTGCAGGAGATCGGCGCCGGCACAGAACGAGTAACCGAGATGCTGGCAACCCACTTCCCCTCCGCCAGAATTGCGCGCCTCGACAGCACCACAAGCAGTGGCAAGCGCCTCACCGATACCCTCTCAAGCTTCCGCAACCGCACCCTCGACATTCTCGTGGGTACGCAGATTGTGGCCAAGGGGCATGACTTCCCGGGCGTCACCCTGGTGGGGGTGCTGCTGGCCGACCTAGGCCTCTCTTTCCCGGACTTTCGGGCCTCGGAGCGGACCTTCCAACTCCTCACTCAGGTTGCGGGTAGGGCGGGCCGCGGAAACATTCCCGGTCAGGTCTTCGTGCAGACATACCTGCCCAACCACTACGCACTTGTTCACGCCCAACGCCACGACTTCAGCAGCTTCGCCAAAGAGGAACTGACGCACCGGCGCTTCCGCCGCTATCCTCCATACGGCTGCCTGGCCCTCTTTCGCTTCAACGGCCCTGAACTGGAGCGTGTACAGGAGGCTGCCCAGCTGGCTGCCAACCTGATCGTCCCGCACACTCGTGACGGCAAGCTGGAGATACTTGGTCCGGGCCTCTCTCCCCTCTCCTTCCTGCGCGGCCGATTCCGGCTGCAGCTCATGCTTAGAGCCCCCTCCAGGCCTGCCCTGCAGCGGCTGCTGCGCGTACTTGGGCCGCAACTCGGCAAACGCCTGCCCCGCTCCACGGCGCTACGCTGGGAGATCGATGTCGACCCGTCTAATCTCATGTAATCTCACGGACTGCAGATGCGCGCTTCGCTACACCATCGGCTCAGGCACTTCGCCGCCCCGCCGCGAGGAACGCGCCGCGAAACGATGCCCCAGATTAAGACGGACCAGCAGCCAGAGACAGAGCAGCAGCACGAAGAGCACGGCACCTGTCAAATATAGATTGTACTCTACGTTGTAGAAGATGTTTCCCTGCCCGACTTGAGGTTTGGCGGTCAACGGGTAGAGCAGGCCATACTTATCGCAAAGGGACTTGATCTTCGTGAAGTGGATCACCGGCACATCCGCCCTGGCAAAGCGGACCATCATCGACTCCATCTCACTCGCTCCCGGCGGCAAGCGGCGGTTCAAGCCGGGGCGAAAGAACCGCCTGGCAGCAGAAGTACCCACCGAAATGACTCCGCCACCAACATTGACGTAAGCCTTGATTGGGCGCTCCTGCGCCATCTTCTCATAGACGGCCTGCCGCTGCTCAATACCCTCCTCTATCTGGCGATGGTTGAGAAGTGGGATATTCCGTGCCTCGATAGTCTTGCGCAGAATCTCCTTCCCCTCCTTCGACATCCCAAGGCCCCTATCGCCATGCCCGCCCATCGAAGCAGCGCTGCTGCCGAACTTGGTGAACCCAACCTTCTGGAGGTACCCCTCCATTTCCAACCAGGTGAATCCCGAGATGTTCGCTCCCCATTCAGAGGCTGCTGCGCTCGAGATGATGATAGGGTTCAACTTAAGCGTCTCCGCCGCGCACAGCACCGCCAGATTAAGAGCCGGAAAAGAACCGGAGAAACCCACGGCAATCACATCCCCCTCCTGCACGCCCGCCTTCTTCAAAAGGTGAACCGCAACTGCCGCAAAATTAGGATTGACGGTCGCCTGCTTCGATTCCAGATATCCCGTATTGCTCGTCAACACGGACATGGGGGAACCAATCATCCCGGAACCGGTGGGATCATTCTCGAAGTCGAGAGGAACTCCGATGGACTGCCGCAAATTGCGCAAGTGCTCCATGCCCGTTTCCATGAGCTTGGCAGCACGCTTCTTCGGGCCGTAGTAGTCTTGCTTCACCTTGACTTGCAGGAGCTCAACCGCTGCGACCCCGCCGATGGACATCAACGCAATCAGCAGCAGCACATTGCGCGAAACGTTCTTGGGGCGCCAGTAGATACCTTTCATGAGAGCAATTCCCCCCCGGTGACGAGGATCATGATGAGCCTCGTAATCACCGCCGCGGTAGTCAGAGTACAGATGGTCTCAACGCTCCCTTGCCGGTCCATCCAAATGGCAACCAGACCAGGGATGATGTAACCGATGACACTGAGCTCAACGTACTCCGAAAACTGCACCGCGAACAGGTGCCGGACTCCGAACCCGAGGATGAAAGCAACCAGAATGGTCAGCACCGTGCGGCGGCGCCCATAGATAATAGCAAACCCGGAGACCACCTTGGTGACAAGGTAGGCAGCCAGCGCCACGGCCAGGGTCGTCACCACGGTGACAGGTTGGTCGAGGTAGAGGGCAAAATAGCCTGGCACCACCAGCCCCCCGGCGGCGAAACCGAACAGCTCGGAGAAGAGCATGGATACCATCAGACCACATCCAATAAAGAGAGACAGCATCTCAGTCATAGAAGCCTACCCCACCTGTCGCTTGGTCATGCTACGGTTCTCGAAGTAGTGGACCAGGTCCAGGCCAGCCCCGGCGATATTGGCCATGCCGCAAATCATCGCTGACCTGCCTGACAGTCCTACCAGCGTCTCGAAGACCTCTGCCGCATCCGCCCCCTCCTGGAGAATGAACGACATGCCGTCCACTCCCCGCTTGATGGCCTCGCGTGCAAAGATATATGTACCTGTGCCCATGATCACCACCACATCGGCCTGCGGCCAGCGGGCGTACGCCTCCGCCAGTTGCTGCGAGCGATGCTGCCGATCGATGCGCGTGTTGAAGACCGCGATCCGGCGCTCAACGCCGTCATACATCTTCAGACTCTTCCGCCAGACCTGTTCCGTGGACTCGGGGTCGTTAGCGGCGAAGCCGTTGACGAAGTTGAGGGCTCGGCCGAAGAAATCCACTTCGAAGCTCTTCATGGCACCTTCATCGGGGGCAACATCCCACATGCCCTCCAGCGCCACCCGACGGTCGACACCCAGGTCTGCACAGACGGAAAGCACCAGGGCCACATTCTCCTTGTGCTCGTGGAAGGAGAAGCCGGCCATCTCTTCGTCAGTGACCGCAGCCACATCAGCGGCGGTGGTGGGTATCAGCGTCGCCTTGCGATCCTCGCAGGCCTCTTTGAAAACCTCGATATTTCGAACATCAGCGGTGAAGAGCTTGTGACCAGGAGGCGTCATCCCCGCCAGCGCCAGCGCAACATCACGTTCGGTGGGACCCATGACATCCAGGTGGTCCTCCCGAGCATTGGTGATAACCCCGTGGGTCGCCTGCACCAGCTTCTCTTCGCTCAACCACTGCAACCTGGGCTGCAGCGCCATGCACTCAATGACAATGGCATCAGCATTGCCATGCCGCGCCAGAGAGACTATGCGGCGCTGTTCGAGCACATTTGCCCTGCCGCCCGGACGATAAACCGGATACTCCCGGCCATCTGGGATGAGCATGCGCGGCAGCGTCCCCGTGGTCTTCCCGTAGGTCCGCAACCCCGCTCGATTGAGGGCCACGGTGAGCAGTCTCGCAACGCTGGATTTGCCCCTGGTGCCGTTGACGTGAATGCGGATGGGAATGTGCCGCAGGTTGCGCGAATGCTGAGCATACTCGGTGGTCACCATGAGGAGAAAAACAAACAGCATGATCAGCAAGAAGACGAATGCAGTCAACGCCAACTCCTCGCCCGGAAATTTGTGACTCTGTCCCGGAGCAGACGGGAATATCATCCAAAGGCAGACATCGGTCAAACAAAATCGTGCGAAGCCCGCTCAAGACTCTCGGACGTCACGATTCACCACCCCGCTGACCTCTTCCCGCAAGAGGCTCGCCGCATGCTCAGCCGGGCCCGGAAGCGTGGCACCGCCGGCATTGGCGTGGCCACCACCACCGAACTTCCGGCAGATATCGCCAATGGGAAAATCACGCTTGCTGCGGAAAGATGCCTTGAACCGTCCGTCAGGAAGTTCCCGCAGGAACGTGGCCACCCGCACCTTGCCCACAGAGACGAAAAATGACGAAATGTCGCCAGCATCCTCCGGCGTGCCATCAAACCTGGCCAGCTCTTCTGCAGTTATCCAGGACCACATCCATTGACCATCGAACTCCCTGCGAGCCTTGCCCAAAGCCACCGTCAGTGCCTCCACGTGGCCCTCAGAAACGGCGCCAAAGAGAGCCTCCTGGATAGGTCCCGACGCAGCCCCCAGCGCCACCAGATGGCCGGCGACGCGCAGCGGTTCGGCACGGTCGTTGATGTAGCGAAAACCGTTAGTGTCAAACTGAATCCCGGCATAGAGCGCATCAACCGCCCGGGCCGTCCACGGAAAACCCATCTTGCGCAGCAACTCATAGACCATCTCAGAGGCACAGGAGTAACGCCGGTCCACCAGCACAACCTCACCGACGATGCCCCCCAGCAGATGATGGTCGATGACCGCAACCCGCCCATCCATCTTCGGCAGCAAACGAGCGGCCTTGCCAATGCGTCCAACGTCGCCGGTATCGAGCACAATCATCAGGTCGGCGCCCTGGGCGTGTTCTTCAAGGATCTTCTTGCCCACCAGCGTCGGTGAGCGGAAGGAGAGAAACTGGTAGCTCTCCGGAATCGGATCATTGACCGCGATCAACACCTCTTTGCCCAGTGCCAGGAGCAGCTCCTCCATGGCAATGACGGCCCCGATGCCATCGGGATCGGGATTCACGTGAGTGGTCAAGATAAACTTCTTGCCGTCGAGTAGACGAGGGATAAGTCCCCGCGCCAGACCGGCCACGCCGCTCTCAGTATTTGCTTCATCCAAGACCCGCACCAGGTTACCCAGCAACCGCGCCGTGGCCCCCCAGATGATCTGCCCGGCATACGGGTAGAGGGGAAAACCGCCGCGCACGCGGCCATGCTCAACCCGGATGCGAAACCCGGCACCCGCCTCGACAAAGAAGGCCAGTGGCACTTCGATTATCTCGGCAACCTCATGGTCGCAGGGAATCAGATTGTCGGCCCCACGGACCAGGGCAACGTGCGGTCGAATGTTGAACTCCGTGATGGTCGGCGAGTCGTCAAGCATCCCAATCCTCTCACAAACTTCAGGATCAAGGTTGATCTCCTCCTGCGCTTCCCGCAAAGCCGTGTGCCAACTGCTCTCGTCTCCGGTTTCGCGTGCCCCGCCGGGAAAACATATCTCCCCGGCGTGGTTCGCCAGATGGGAGGCCCGTCGGGTCAGAATAACGTGCAACTCTCCCCCCCGCTCCACCAAAGGCACCAGCACCGCCGATTCACGACGTCCGAAGCTGGGCAGCCGCACCGGCTGCGAAAGCCCCAACCGCTCCTTGACAAACTCTGCCGTAAGGGAACTCATACCGCCCCCCGCAAGGCCAGATCAACCCACTTCGGCTCGGATTCAAAGAGTCCGCTCATGTGGGACGTGACCATCCGCGCATTGGGCAGGCGCACGCCGCGGGCCACCATGCAAAGATGGATTGCTTCAATGTGGACCAGCGCACCACGAGGGGCCAAAGCTCCCTCCATGGCGTCGAGAATCTCCTGGCCCATCCGCTCCTGCACCTGCAACCGCCGGGCGAAACACTCCGTCACCCGGGCCAGCTTGGAGATCCCCACCAGCTTGTCGCCGGGCAGATAAGCAACAGTGGCCTTGCCCAGGAAAGGCAACAGATGATGTTCGCAAGTGCTCACAAAATCGATGTCACGACAGACCACCATCCCCTTGGTATCCGCCGGGAAAGTGGCATCGGCCAGAAGAGGGTAGGGGTCACAAGCAGAACCGGACGTCAACTCGCGCCACATCTCCGCCACCCGCTCCGGAGTCTTTTCAAGCCCCGGACGGTGTACATCTTCCCCAATAGCTTTCAACAGTTCGCGAACAATCGTCTCCATAACACCTCACCTCGGCCAGAAGCACTGCATCCTAGCAACAGACCACCTTTTTGGCAACCGCCGCCGACAATAGCGAGGCAATTGTGCGGTGCCAGTCACCGGCAATGCGCAGCAACCGCCTGACGGCCGGTGCTGGGATGGGCATGGGTGGGGTGCAGGGACGTCACTACACGTAGTAACGCTCCATATCGATGACCTTGGCAGCAACCTGGTCTTTGAGTGAGATGACGTCGATGGGGGCGAAGTAAGTGAGGGTGTTGGCGACGTCCATGAGGGTATCCAGCACACCGGAGTCACCGGCGGCGAGGCCGGAGACCAGCGTGCGGTATTCGGTGGTGATGGTGGTCATGGCCTCGAAGCATGCTAGCTTGGCCAGGGCCACGGCATTCTCAGCCTTCTCACCACGCTCGGCGAGGAGCTTCTGGGCCCGCTTGACGCTAGAATCCATGGCGTAAACCGCCATCATCATGTTGGCGAGCTTCTCAAAGTAGTACTCG
>CALGBT010000063.1 GCA_937884235.1 uncultured Pseudomonadota bacterium | reverse complement strand
GCGTCAAAGTGCACCATCCGTGAATGGGTGGTTAGGGTCGTGCTGCATCGGCTGATTCCGTAGGAATTGACGGTGACCGAGGGGGCCAGAGCCCCCGAGGGAATCTCGCCATAGCCTTGGAGTGCGGAAAAGAACCATCAGATAACCGATATCGTCCGCCGTGGGATTGGCCTCCGCACTGCAGGGCGACGGCGGACCAACACTACGTCAAATCCCGTCTCACAAACACGGCGTCAAACAAGGTCTCCACAGCACCGCGTCAACCAGAGACAACGACAACATCAGTCATGATGATGGTCATGGTCACAGTCACAGTCGTGGTCATGGTCGTGGGGATGGTGGTGTGCCTGCTCCTTCCATTCAAACAGCGCACAAGCCGCACCGGCCGGGTCCCTGATCACACAGAACTTGCCGGCATCTCCCATCTCCGTGACCGGTCGCAACAACTCGCCACCCTTCTCAACCACCAGTAGCGCGGAGTCGTCGACGTCGGCAACGGTGATGTACATCATCCACTGGGACGGCAAACCTTCGTTGACGCCCTGGGCATGACAAACGCCCGCCATGGCCTCACCGTCTTCCGGCGAACACATGACGTAGTCGCTGTACCCACCCATGTCGAATGGCGTCACCTTCCAGCCAACCACCTCAGCGTAGAACTCCTGCACTTCCTTGGCATTGCCCACCGTCAGGTCCACCCAACCAACGGCCCCGACTTTTCTACGATCCGCCTCACACATCGCCAAACCTCATAGTCACGTCCGGCAACTCGATGGCCGGTATTCCGCCATTCTACCAAAGCCAGCCCTACGTGCAACCGTAGCGTGCGCCGAGATAACGTGGTATCTTCTTTCCTGCATATTCGGAGGTTTGCAATGACTTACAAAGACCTGCTGACAACCCTTCTCTCGGCCCTGATGGCCACCGCCTGTTCCACCGGCACCGGAGTTGTCGTCAAAGATGACATGGTAGCGCCGGCAGACACCCACGGGGCCGCTGACTCACTACCCGTAGACGACGCGGCCGATGCATCGTCCGGTGAACTTCCCACCACCGACGTAATTGCCGACAGCTGGCTCTTCGAAGCAGTCGCAGAAACCACCGACGGCCCCGGTTGCGAAGCTGGTGAAGGCTGCTTCCTCGACCCCTGTGCCGAAAATGGGGACTGTCTCTCCGGCTGGTGCGTCGGCCACATGGGTGAAGAGGTCTGCACCATCCAGTGCGAGTCCGAATGCCCCCCCGGCTGGTCCTGCCAACAGATTCCCGGCACCGCCCCGGACGTCGTCTTTGTCTGCACCTCCGACCATGCCAATCTCTGTCTGCCCTGCGCCTCTGGCAGTGACTGCAAGGGCAGCGCTGGCGAAACCTCCGTCTGCGTCGACTACGGCGCAGAGGGCTCCTTCTGCGGCGGTACGTGTGCTGCCGACGACGACTGCCCATGGGGATTCTCATGTGTCGCCACGGTTACGGTCAACGGCATCGACACGACTCAGTGCGTGGCGGACGCGGGAGTCTGCCCCTGCACCTCGAAGTCCGCGGAGCTTGCCCTCTGGACCCCCTGCGAGAAGAGCAACGAATCTGGCACCTGCACCGGCAAGCGAGTCTGTACCGCCGATGGACTGGGAGCCTGTGACGCCACCGAGCCTTCTGCCGAAGCCTGTGACGGCCTCGACAACGATTGCGACGGTGACGTTGACGAGCCGGACCTCATTGCCGACGACTACGTCAGCCTCTGTCACGACGAGAACCCCTGCACCAAGGACACCTGCCTGGGCGAAGCTGGTTGCAGCCAGGTGGCCCTGACCGAAGGCGAATGCCTGGACGGCAACCCCTGCACGGTAGCCGACCACTGTGAAGCCGGAATCTGTATCGGCGAAGCAGTGGATTGCGACGACGACAACCCTTGCACGCAAGACCTCTGCACCGAAACCGGCGGCTGCAACCATCAGCCGGCCGCGGGCGACTGCGATGACGGCGACGTCTGTACCCTCGGCGACCACTGTAGCCAGGGCACCTGCATCGGCGAAGCGGTCAACTGCCAGTGCCTCACCGACGGTGACTGTGCCGTGCTGGAAGACGGCAACCTCTGCAACGGCACCCTCTTCTGCGACAAGAGCGGCATCCCCTTTGTCTGCGCGGTGGAGGAGGAAACCCAGGTAGTCTGCCCGGAGCCCGTGGGACCCGATGCCCCGTGCCTCGCCCGATTCTGCAATCCCGAGAGCGGCTCCTGCAGCCTCGTGCCCGCCAACGACGGGGCCCCGTGCGACGACGATGACCTCTGCTCCGTCGGTGACACCTGCGCAGCAGGCGTATGCACCGGCGGCGCAACAGCCAACTGCAACGACGGCAATCCCTGCACCGACGACGCCTGCTCACCCGACACGGGCTGCATTTACGACCATAACTCGGCCCCTTGCAATGACGGTAACGTCTGCACGACGGCGGACTCATGCGGCAACGGCTCCTGCCAGGGCGGGCCTTCGCTAAGCTGCGACGACAACAATCTCTGCAACGGCACGGAGAGTTGCAACCCCGCCACCGGTTGCGCCCCGGGAGTGCCCCTGGCCTGTGATGATGGCGACCTCTGCAACGGCCTGGAAACCTGTAGCCCGCTCATCGGCTGTGTCGCGGGACAGCCCCTCACCTGCAACGACAACAATCCCTGCACCAAAGACACCTGCCTGCCTGGTGCCGGCTGCCTCTTCTCGGCAACCGAAGGACCCTGCAGCGACAACAACGAGTGCACCGTGGGCGACCACTGCAGCAACGGAAGCTGCATCACCGCCGGACTCGCCTCCTGCGACGATGGCAACGTCTGCACTACCGACTCGTGCAATCCCGCGTCCGGGTGCCTCCACCTGCTCAACAACGCCCCCTGCGATGACGGCAATCTCTGTACCACCAAAGATGCCTGCAGCCTGGGCGAATGCGCCGGCAGCGGAGAGCTGAACTGCAGCGACGGCAACACCTGCACTTCCGATAGCTGCGAGCCACTTACCGGCTGCCAGTTCACCCCCAACGATGACCCCTGCAACGATAACATCGCCTGCACCATCAACGATCACTGTGACGGCGGTTCCTGCGTGGCCGGCGGGCTCCTCGACTGCAACGACAACAACCTCTGCACCGACGATGTCTGTGACTTCGCCACCGGCTGTGTCCACCTGGACAACCAGGCTCTTTGCGACGACGGCAATGCCTGCACCACGGTGGACCAGTGCCAGCAGGGCAGCTGCGTCGGGAGCGCCCCACCCGACTGTGATGACAACAACATCTGCACCGATGACTCGTGCAGCGAAGATACCGGCTGCGTCAATGCCAACAACTCGGCTCCGTGCGACGACAACGACCTGTGCACCACCGACGACATCTGTAATGGCGGCACCTGCGCCGGCCCCAATCCCCTCGATTGCGACGACCAGGACGAGTGCACCACCGATTCCTGTGCACCGGACACGGGCTGCCTCAACGTCGATGTCGGGGCCTGCTGCGGCAACGGCCAGATCGACCCGGGCGAGCAGTGCGACGACGGCAATGAAGTGGACGGCGATGCCTGTGGCAACGACTGCCTCCTCAACTTCGTCGCCTTCAAGTCCTACAGCAAGGAAGGCCGCAACGTTTACATCTTCAAATCCAACTCCAGCGCCGCGCTCTCCAGTTACAACAACTTCTGCGAAGCCCAGGGTCTCCAGTGGTTCGTCCCCAAAAACGACTCCGATGGCCAGTATTGCATCACCTACTGCTACAACATCGACAGTTACCACACCTGGATCATCACCAAGAACAACACCAGCGGCGGCACGTGGGGTGGAGTCAACATCCTGCCTGCCATCGATGGCGGTGGCTGCGGGCAGTGCTCCAGCAGCGGCTTCTCAGCCATCCGCAAATGGCCCAGTTCCCATTGCGAACCGGAGGACTACGGCGTCACCAAATGCTGGGACGGCGACCACCAGTACGACTGGCTCGTCTGCCAGGATGGGTAGCCCAAAAACCCTTTGGCAACTGCCCCATCCAGATGATAGTACTACTCCGTCCCGTTCCTTAACTACTTGCCGAGGTGCCACATGAAGATTCTTCGAGGGCTGGTTCTTGTTCTGTTCATTCTGCCGGTGTTGGCTTGTGGTGGTGGGGGCGGTGGCAAAGACGATAAGAATCAGAACAAAACATCGACGGACATCTCATTCGCCGGCGAGCAGGCGGCGATTCCTGACTATTCCTACGATACCGGCTGGTTGCCTGCGGATTCGCCCATTCAGGTCAAGTTGCTCTTCAATACTGCTGGCAAGCTCACGGCCGCGGCCGATGCCATCGTCGGTGGCTCCACTGACGCTCCGATTCTTTCCGGCAAGGCTGGCACCGGTCTCTATACCATGAAGGTTCTCTTCCAGTTCCAGGTGCTCCTCAAGGTCGATGTTTCGGCAGTTCAGTACGAAGGACCTGTGGATGAGAACGCCGACATCGTCTTTGAATTTGGCGGCGAAGCCACTTTTGACCCCTTCCTGGTGGGTGGCAACGCCGAGATTATCGCCGACGTCCCGGAAACGCAGTTGGCCTCCATTCCCCTGGCTGCCAGCATCCCCGGGGTGGACATCAACGTCATCGTCCACATCGCCGGCACAGTCACTTCCAAGTTCTCCGGGGCCTGTGCCGCGGTCAGCGATACCGAGGCTCACTATGTGGGTACGACCTATACTCTGGGCAACCTGATTCTGAAGCCCAGCGTCTCTATTTCTGCGTTCATGTATGAAGAGACTCTTGAGGCCTTCGACATCCCGGTTGATGTCCCCGAGACGGCCCTCACCATGGACCTGGGAACCGTGGCCGTAGCTCCCGGCGGTGGCACCGTTGACGGCGGCGGGT
>CALGBT010000062.1 GCA_937884235.1 uncultured Pseudomonadota bacterium | reverse complement strand
CAAGCCCTCGACCCACCGCTATGTGCAGACCGGGCAGGTGGACTCCAAGTTCGGGTTTGACCTCGAAGGAGGTGCGGCCAGAGCCGCAGCTGTCAAAGTGCTGGAAACCGGAGCGCTGGAACTCATCGGCCTCCATTGCCACATTGGCTCACAGATCTTCGCAACGCAGCCCTTCGCTGTCGCCGCCCGGGTGATGATGGAGTTCTATGCCGAATTGAAGAATGTACTTGGTGCCCCCCTTGATGAGTTGAATCTCGGCGGGGGACTAGGCATCCGCTACACCCCCGAAGACCACCCCCCTACCGTGGCAGAACACCTCCAGGTAATCCGCACGGCCGTCCTCGCCGCGGCGGCGGAAATGGGAGTCGAGCCGCCCCTGCTCTGCGACGAACCTGGTCGCTCCATCGTTGGCCGGGCCGGGGTTACGCTCTATACGGTGCAGAGCACCAAGCGCATTCCCGGGGTGCGAAACTACGCCGCAGTGGATGGCGGCATGACGGACAACCCGCGTTTCGCCCTTTACGAAGCAAAGCACCAGGTACTTGTGGCCAGCCGGCTTGACGCCACGCCCACAGGGCTCTGGGCAATCTCCGGGCGATGCTGCGAGTCTGGAGACATGCTGGCCCGGGACGCCAACTTGCCAGATCTGGTTGCCGGCGACGTGCTGGCCATGTTCAGTACGGGAGCCTACACCTATTCCATGGCCAGTCACTACAATCGGATTGCCAAGCCGGCTTTGGTTCTGGCAGCTCCGGGAAGAGTAGATTTGCTGGCCGCGCGAGAGACCCCCGAAGACCTGCTGAGACTCGACCGCCTCCCCTCCTGGCTGCGACGGGAAGGGGAATAGCCATGCGTCCCAGAGTAGTCATGAAATTCGGCGGCACCAGCATCGGCGATGAGTCGGCCATCACCCGGACGTGTCAACACATTGCCGCCGAGGAGGGGCCGAAGCTGGTGGTGGTTTCAGCCATGGGCGGAGTCACGGACCTGCTCCTTTCTGCCTCCTTCTCAGCGGTGAACCGGCGCGACTACGTCACCACTCTCAATCGCGTAGAGGCCCGCCATCGTGCGGTCTACGAGGCCTTCTCCATTTCCGCCGTCGAGATCCTCGAACTGGAGGAAGAGCTGGCCGAGATGCTCCAGGGCATCGCCATGCTCAGAGAGCTCTCAGACCGGGTCAAGGACCGGCTGCTCTCCATGGGCGAGCGCATCAGTGCCCGCCTCGTTGCCGGAGCCCTCACTGCCCGCGGCCATCCCGCCCAGGCAATCGATGCCTGGGACCTGGGGCTCTTCACCGATGAACATTACGGCCATGCCGAGCCCCTCGCCTCCGTCGACCAGTCCATCGGGGCCGCGGCCGCGGCACTCCCGGAGGACATAATCCCCGTGGTTACCGGCTTTCTGGGCCGAACTCTGGCTGGCTCAATTACCACCCTGGGCCGGGGCGGTTCAGACTTCTCTGCTGCCCTCTTTGGCGCCGCGCTAGGGGTGGAAGAAATCCAGATCTGGACCGATGTGCCCGGCTTCCTCGATGCCGACCCGTCCATCGTTCCCCTCGCCAGACTGATACCCACCCTCCATTTTGATGAGGCCGTGGAGTTGGCCTACTTCGGTGCCAAAGTACTGCATCCACGCACCATTGAACCGGCGCGCAAGGCTGGGATTCCAGTTCGCATCCTGGGCTCTTTCGATCTCGAACCCGGTTCTGGCAAGGGCGGGCCGGGTCGGGGTACTCTCATCAACGATTCGGCGGCTGAAGCAACTATCCGAGCCCTGGCCTTACGGCGTAACGTTCATACCCTCCACGTTCATTCCTCCCGCATGCTGGACCGGCTGCTGGGGATCTTCGCCCGGCACAATCTCTCAGTGGATGTTGTGGCCACCAGTGAAGTGAGCGTTTCCATGACCTTCGACTGCTCCTCCAGCATGCTTGAGAAGGCCGTGGCAGAAACTTCGCTGTTTGCCCGGGTTGAAGTATCCCCCAACCGCTCAATCATCTGTATCGTCGGCGAAGGCCTCCGCACGGACCCCTCGCTGCTCGCGCGCATCTTCGCCACCTGTGCCGCCAACCACGTCCCTGTACACGTAATTTCTCAGGGGGCATCTCGCCTCAACCTGACCATGGTTACCGATGCTGTGGCTGCCGAAGTGGCAATGGCGGCATTGCACAAGGACCTCCTCCCAGGCCGGTGAAAATGGGGCGCGGCGGGAACCTTTCGGCGGCTGGCCGAAAGCGCGCAAACGGGCCTCCCAAGCGCACGAGCATAGGCTTTGCGTGCAAATCGATTGATTTTGTAGGGAATGTTCGTTTTAATGCACTTCATGAAGAACAGAAAACCAATCCTGAGCACCTTTGGTCCCGTTGTGCAAGCGATCTTTGCCCTCCTCATCGTGGTGCAAATGGCCTGCGACGACGGCAGTGAAAAACCGCAAACGCCGGGGCCAGACCTGGCGGCTGCCCCCGATCTGGCTGACGCTTCCGGCGTGCTCGAGATCGCTGCGGAGGAGGTGGCAA
>CALGBT010000061.1 GCA_937884235.1 uncultured Pseudomonadota bacterium | reverse complement strand
GGTAAAGGACCGGAGCGCTGACCACATGGGGAGTAACCAGGGGCAACGTGTATTGGCGGTGAATCTCCTGGAACTCACGGTCGAAATAGTCGTTCATAGTAAGTTCTTCGAGCTTATCCTGAGGCCCGGCAATGGTGATCTTGAAGTTGTCCCAGGCGGTGGACAAAACCTCCAGTTCCGCGTCGGCTCGAGCGTCGTAGGAGACGCGTTCCAACTCGTTCTCCTGCCGGGAGAGAATATATCGGAAACGGTGCACGACATAGAGAAAGTCAGCCACCGACTGTTTGTAGGCGGCCGAGACATCCTGGCGCGCAAGGATTACCCGAGTCTTGCGCATTTCTGCCGCGACCTCCGCATCCGCCTTGACTCGCCGGATGCGGTCGATGTCCATGACACCGTCGACGAGCTGCAAGCCGAGGAGCAACCGGTCAGGGGCTCCGTCCTTCTTAATGGGCGTCACGTGTACGACGCGCGCAGGCCCCGAGTAGTAAGCATCGTCGGCAATCATGATCCAGATCTTCTCGACCAGCAGTCCCTCGGCAACCGCCGCCTTGGCGTCGGACAGGCAGCTGGCACCAGTGATCGCAAAATCCACCAACTCCCCCTCGAACAGGTCGCTGATGACTCTTGGATTCAGATGGTGCACTTCGTCCAGGAGATCCTGCACTCGGTAGCGAGGCTGACGATAGTTGATTGCCTTGCCTTCTCCTCCCGTAAGAAACTCGTGCTCACCCTTACCCGTCTCCAGAGAAGTAGGGTCGATGAGTTCGAATTTCCGAAAGTTCTGTGATGCCGTCATTACTTACCTCCAAAGGGGACTTGCGAATTGCTCATTAGCTTGAACCGTCAGCGAAGCGCGGCTCAGTCGGAAGCTCAACGGTAACCGCCGTGCCTTCGTCTGGGGCCGAGATAATGTCCATCTTGCCACCGTGTGCTTCAACCACTCGTCGGCATACTTGAAGCCCCAGCCCCAAACCGTCGTCCCGAGCTGAAACAAAGGGGCCCTTCAGTTGCCCAAGCATCTCAGCCGACATTCCCGCACCGTCATCCTGAACCCGGAAGTTCACGGTTTGCGTACCGGTGAAGGAGGTCGTGATTTCGACGCGCCCGCCGGCTTGAGTCGCGTCCAGTGCGTTGAGCACCAGATTGACAACCACCTGCCGGACCTTTTCGCCATCAATTATCGCTCCAGGTAGTGCCGGCTCGGGAGTGAAAGTGATGTTGCGTTGTGAGGCCCTCTCGTCCAGGCGCGCTACCCGCAACCCGGTTTCGATGATCTTGTTGACGTCGCAGCTGTTGCGCTTGAGCTTCCATTGATCCTTATGGGCAAATGCGTTGAGTCCACCGATCAGCTCAAAGAGGGTCTCGGCGGAGGCAACCCCGAGCTGCACAAACTCACTGAATTCCGCCGGGACGTCCGCCTTCTCCACGGCATCGGCCAGCAGCTTGACCCCGGTGACGTGGTTCTTCAATTCCCTGACGATGCTTGAGGTCAATTGCCCAATGGTTGCGAGCTTCGCGGTCTGCAGCAGGCGATCTTGCGTTGTCCGCAATGTCGCCATGGCCCCTTCGAGGTCCAGGTTCTTCTTGTGCAGTTCATCCACCAGCCGCTGAATGACAAGACGCTGAAGTCGGTATTCCAACCCCTCTCTTACTACGGCTTCCACCTGGTCGGGGTCCCACGGCTTCAGAATGAAGCGATAGACCTCGCCAACATTGATGGCATCCAGCATGGCTTTGGCGTCACTGTAGGCAGAGATGATGATCCGGATGGTGTCCGGATAGAGCTTACGCACCTCGCGCAGCAACTCCACGCCAGTGATGTTGGGCATGCGCTGGTCCGAGATTACCATGTCAAATTCGCCGGACCTGACCAATTGCAGTGCCTCTGCCGGAGATGTGGTGGTAACAATTTCATAATCATCGATGAGAAACTCTTCGAGGACCACAAGGTTGCCTTCATCATCATCGACAGCAAGGATTTTGCCAGGCACCAAGTCAGAGATGGTATCGTCCCCGAGGAAGGTACGGATAAGTTTGGCCAGTTCCATTGCCCCATCCCGTTCTAATTGTGGCCAAATCGCCACAGGAGCGCGTGCCGACATTCTGAGGCGCCCGCACGGATCTCCACCGCCGGTGAATTTTATACCGCCTTGTGAACAGCAGCAAGTTTTTGCTACAGTGGAGCGCAGCGGTTTTGCCGGGCATCTGGCCCGAATTGAATTGCTGCCAGGAAGCGGGAGAAGCTCCATGCCATGCCCCTCTATCCTCACCATCGCCGCGCGCTTTGTGCTGACCCTGTTGGTGGCCTCTGCTCTGGCCCTTGGTTCCCTATCCCAAGGGCTATCTCAGGAGCCCTCCCCTGACTACCTGACTGATCGCTACGTCTGCGAAACTCCAGGCTATCAGGTGCCCTACGCCACGCACAACGGGGTCGAGGTTGTGTACGCAGAGGGCGCAGGGATTTCCGGCCGGGACCCCAAGACCGGACTGGTGCGCTGGCAAGGCGGGGAGCTCAAGCATTTACGACAGGCCATTGACGGCCTGGGCAAGGTCTTGCTGATTGGTGAGCACATCCAGATGCTGAGCAAAGAGCGCGGCCAGAGGCTCTGGGACTTCCCGCTCAACTGCTTCCCCGGACAATGCAACGCCGACGTCGTGGCTCGTAGCGAGACACTACTGCTCATTGGAGGCTTTGGCGGCGTCTACAACATGATCGCTCCCGTGCGGGTCGCGGACGGCAAGGAGGTTTGGACTT
>CALGBT010000060.1 GCA_937884235.1 uncultured Pseudomonadota bacterium | reverse complement strand
GTTGGCATCACCGAGGTCCTCACCAGGTGGGATCTTCTTGCAGCAGGAGAACACCGGCGGGTACGGACCGAACTCAGCTTGCCTGCCCCGGAACTTGGGAAGCGCCTTGTCCATGAGGTGTTCGATGTGCTCAAGGTGACGATGTGAGGCTGTGACCCAGAACGAGCAAGTCGGCAGGGTTGTCTGGCTCGAAGAAGTAGCGGAGGAGGGATTCTGACGTTGCGCCTTCATCTCCGCCGCCTCTTCGCCGCTCACCTTGGACGGGACTGGTGTTTGTATCCCTGGACTATCAGGGGTTGGCGACTTGTTGCCATCGACTGGCTCATCACTAGTGCGACCACATGCGAAAAGAGCCAGAGAAATGGCGACCAATATCGATAGTTGTGAGCTGTGCTCTCTCATTCTGGTGCCTATGATAGGAGTTCGTTCCCGTTATCTCTGAGTCGACCGAACGATACACCACCAAACTCCGACCATCAACTAGCTTTCCCGGGAGTGTAATAGCTCAGCGGGGAATGGACAGATGAATCAATTTCCAACGTACAGCCACGGTTCAAGAAAGTTGGACAAAAGGCCATTGAGCTTCTGCGTTGACTGAAACTGACCCGGCGAAATCTTGACATCAGGTGCAACGAATTGGCAACACCCGGGCATCAGAGCGACTGGTTGACCCCCCTTCGGCCTTGACGCGTAGCCGTTTCCCCACCCCCCGACTCCTTGACTCCTGTTCAGATGCGACGGCACGATGCAAGTGTTTGAGCGCCCTTCCTGGTGTGGAAGTATTTGAACTCTTGCGTCTACCGCAGCGATTTCGAAACCCCCGGTCGAATCCGGGAGTCGATGGACAGCTTTGAGGTGGTGCCCCGCTGCGTGATTTGCTGGAGCGCTGTCCGCCTTCGCCGGCAGGGAATGGCCGGCAGACCTCGACCCCCACGCCCATATCGAACATCACCTGAGCAAAGATGAGATTGGTTTTCGTGCTCTCGCCATCCTCTTTCCACTTCAATGCCACGGTCCGTGGGCGGTCGAAAACGGCTAGGACAGCCCGAGAAGGACTCCCAAGTTCGGCCTATTGAGAGTCTGTCGGACGGCTTACCACCGACAGTTTGACGCCTCCTGGCCCATTATTCTCGGCACTCGGTCCGCTCCGGAACGTTCATCGGGGTCGTGAAGGGGAGTGGGCCCGACCGGCAACTGCATGAGGAGGTCAGTCAGGTGGTTTCTGACCGGGTGATCTTCGGCCTTACGCCTTCTGCTGTGGAAGGGGCATGTCGCCCCAGCCGGCCTACGCGAGACGTGCGCCGGGCACATGCTGTGAGGAGGAGAATATGTCGTTAAGTACAGACGGTGAGAAGTACCCGAGGGCTGTTGCGGAGCCCGTGCGCTTGATTGAGGCGCTACCGCCCCTACCGGGGAGACCCGCGAGAACGGCCGGAGTTAGAGGCTACACACATACGGGACAGGTGACGCCATGAGTCAGAATCACGGCCGCTCCCTGCGATTCGATCCGGCAGCCGCACGTTGGCCAGAGCGGGACTACCAACGCTCGGTCAGGGATGCCCTGCGAAGCAGAGTCATGGCCGCAGCATTTGGGGAGCTACTTGGCGTAGTAGTCGCCACGGGTGGCGGCAAGACTAGGATCGCCAACGATCTGATTGCGTTGGACTTGCTGCCGCGTGGGGATCGCATCCTCTGGTTGGCCAAGGACTGGATGCTGCTCCGCCAAGCAGCTGAGGATCTGGTGCGACGCCACGATTGTCTCGAAGTTCTTGGTCGACACGGGGCGGCGCACAAGTTCCCTGAATTGCGGCCGCAGGGTGCGAGCACTCGGGTGACCTACACCACGCTTCAGTCTGCGCAGTCGCTGAGACGCAGAGGCGAGTCGGCACCTGGATACGACATCGTCATCGTTGACGAAAGCCATTGGGGTGAGGGCGGACGTTTGCAGTCAAACGTGTTGAACCTTCTTGCTGCGCAAGCCGTCGTTATCGGTTTGACCGCTACGCCTCGCACAAACACGCGTTTCCTCCCGGTGCACGAGCCCATCACCTTCCGGCACCTCGTGGAGGAGGGCTACCTTGCGCGGCCCATCCTAGAATCACCATGCCAGACGAACGCCCACTGGACGGCGAGACTGGACCCTCACACCAGTGACGTCGCTCGTCCCGCGTCCCGACAACTGGCGCGCGATGAGGACCGCAATGCTCTCATCGTGTCCACCTTCATGGCGGGTCGAGACCTGTACGAGAAGACGCTCATGTTCGCCATCGACATCCCTCATGCCTTGCGGCTCGTAGAGCTGCTGCGTTTGAACGGCGTATTGGCAGACTACATTCACTGGAAGATGAAGGCTTGCGACCGTGACCAGGTCCTGGAGAACTTCCGGACGGGCTCTGGAGCCAGGCACTCCCGCACTGAGGTCCTCGTGAACGTGGAGACGATGACCCACGGCGTGGACATTCCCGATGTCCGCACAGTCTTCCTCGCTAGACCGACTGCGAGCGCGATTCTCTACCAGCAGATGATCGGGCGTGGGGCACGCAGAATCCAAGGGGTGAAGGACGCTTTCCGGGTTGTTGAATTTGCTGATGAGACCCCAGGCGGCGAAAGTTGCCGAGTCACAGCCGAAGCCATCTTTGCAGATGTGCATGATGGAGGAGAGCACCGCTCCAGAACAAGGTCCGTCGCCTTAGAAGTCCCAACCCGGCACGAGTTTGCTCCGTCTCCGATGGTCAGGTATCCGGGCTCTGCTCCATATGGCGACATGGCCGGGTTCGAGCTTCAGCCGCGGCAGACCTTCGGGATTGAGTTCGAGTTCGACCGGCTCGTCGCTCCTACCAATACGTCTTCCAGGGCTCTCACTGCTGACATGGGCACGCTGTTGGCGTCGCTACGCGACGTTCTCGGGAGCGAACTCGTAGCTTCGCGGCCTGGAGGCCCTGGTAGTTCTGATGGAGGAGATCGAGTCTGGCGCGTCAAGCCAGACGGGAGTTGCGCTCTCGAAGTCACCACCAGGATCTGCATTGGAGAGGCCGGCTTCGAGGAGGTCCATCGAGTCTGTGCTGCCATCCAGTCCGTGACCGAGAGCCTTGGCCTAGGTATCAAGAGGTCGACGGGCACCCACATCCATCTAGGATGGCGGCCAACGCCCGCCGAGCTAGCACGGTTGGTTCGTCTGAGCGCGTTCTTCGAGCCGGCGCTGAAGAGCGTGGTGGCTCCTTCTCGGGCGGATAACCGGTATTGCTCGTCAATAGGCTCCAATCTGCTGCCCAGTTCCTCGTTACTGACGCTAGACGATTGGAAGCGCCACGTGACGTCTCGCGGCCGATACCTGGCGCTGAATCTCAGCAACCTCTTCCATAGCAAGGGGACAGTAGAGGTACGACTACACAGTGGCACACAGGAGGCCCGGAAAATCCTGGCATGGGTGTCACTGTGGATGCGTGTCCTCGAGGCAGTTGGGCGGGGCGTGGACGCACCAGAAGAGCAGTTCACTGCCGAGAGTGGCCCGTTTGTGCCTGGGGCCCGTGGAGACATCCTGCAATTGCTTCGCCACGTTGGTGCGGGGCGGGCGATGGTCGACTACTTCCGTGCTCGCCGGGACTACCTCCTCGACAATTCGTGGTCTACTCACTGGACTTACGGTGCACTCGCAGAGCGTATGTCCGAACAGTGGCGAGCCTCTGACCGTCCCTATCGCCAGGCCGAGAACCGTTGAGCGGACATGAGAGTAACGAAATTCACCGTGCCGCCTCCTCGGCCACATCT
>CALGBT010000059.1 GCA_937884235.1 uncultured Pseudomonadota bacterium | reverse complement strand
GACTTGCGCCTGCAAATCTCCTCCGACCTTGATGAGACTGTCGGCTTCTATCTCCGCAAAGGCGAGATCCTCGCCGAGGAGCTGCTCATGCCAGACAAGGCTCGTGAGCAGTTCCACATGGCCCTTGAAAGAGCGCCAGTGCATGCCGAAGCCACCGCCCGCCTGATGGCCCTCTACGAAGAGGACGAAGACTGGGACCGCATCGTGGAGACCCTCCTGACTCAGGCCAAGTTCGTCTCTACCGAGGAAGAACGAGCCACCCTCTTCGCTCGCATGGGCATGGTCATGAAGGAGAAGATGGAGGATGAAGAACAGGCCATCGAGGTCTTTGAGGCCGCTCTTGAAAGGGTGCCGCACCTCCATGAAGCCCTCTCCCCTCTGGCCGAGATCTATATGCACCGAGGGCAATGGGAAAAAGCCTTCCCACTCCTCGAAATGCTCAAGCAACTCATCGAGGACGAATCTGACTCCGCAGTTCAAGCTGACCTCTATCGTAAACTCGCCAGAGCCAGCCTGGCCGTAGGACATAAGGACGAAGCTCTCGACTATTACCGGCGGGCCTACGACCGTAACCCTGAAGACCTCGACACCCTGGAGGGCCTGGCCGCGCTCAACTACGAACAGGGCAACCTTGACGTTTCGCAAACCTACTACAACAAACTGCTGGAGAAGGCAGAAGACACTTTCGATGCCGATAAGCTCGTCTCCATCTACCGCTCCATGGGCGAAGTGGAAATGAAACAGGGCAACCCCGAGAGCGCTCGGGAGTATCTCGGCAAGGTCCTCGACTTGCAGCCCAACGACCTGGGGTGCCTGGCCGATCTGGTCGGCCTTATGGAAGATCACTCGGACTGGGAAGGCGCCATTCGCTATCGACGCCAGCTCATTTCTCTCATGACCGATCCCCTGGAGCAGTGGAAAATGCTCATCGCCATCGGCGATACCTACCGCGAGAAACTCGACAATCTCGAACTGGCCATTCGCGCCTACAATGAGGCCCTGGAAGCACAGCCCTATTCGAAGAGCGCACTGGTGAAGCTCCTGGAAATCCACATCAATGCCAAGGCCTTCGCAGAAGCCATCAATGTCCTGCAGCACCTCGTACAGGTGGAAGACAATCCGCAGAAGAAAGCCTCCTATACCTTTACCATCGCCACCGTCTACCGGCAGGAATTGGGCGAGCCTGACATGGCCACCGACTACTACGAGCAGACCCTCGACCTTAATGCCGAGAAACTCGAGGCATTCAGGGGCGTCGATGAACTACTTACTGAAGCCCGCAACTGGGATGAGCTGGAAGGCGCATACCGTCGGATGATTGCCCGCGTCCGGGGCAAGGGCCTCGACAAGGTCGAGTTCATGCTCTATCGCGGCCTGGGCGAAATCTACCGTTCCCGGCTGCAACGCCCGGACATGGCGGTCTCCAGTTTCGAGTTGGCGGCCAAGCTTGACCGAGAGGACGTCAAGACCCACGAGATCCTCGCCCAGCTCTACGAACTCCAGGACCAGAAGGCCAAGGCCATCGCCGAGCATCGCACTCTGGTATCACTGGAGCCCGAGCGCCTTGAGTCCTATCGCCAGATGGCCGTGCTGCAGCGCAGCCTGGGCAGCGACGACGATGCGTGGTTCTCCCTGGCAGTTCTGGCCATGGCCGGCAAGCTCAGCAGCGACGAGAAGAAGTTCTTCGCAGGGAAGCAGCCTGCCGGGCTACTCACGCCGCAACGCTCCCTGGACCCTGGCACCTGGCTGAAACTGGTCTTCTCAAAAGTTGAAAGCGTGCAGGTGGGTGAGATCTTCCAAACGATCTATCAGGCCATTGGCGCCTACCTTGAAGGCCGCGACCCCAAGGACCTGGGCCTCAAGAAGAAGGACGAGGTCGACTTCAAAACCAAGACCATTTTCACCACGGTCTTCAACCGGGTTTCACAACTCACCGGAATCCCCGTGCCCAGAGTATATCTCAGTGAGCGAGCCTTTGGCATGCGCATTGAAGCAACGATTCCCCCCGTCCTGGTCATCGGCAAAGACATGCTTCACGGCAAGTCAGAGAAGGAATTGGCGTTCATTATCTCCAAGCACCTGACCTACTTCCACCCCATGCACTTGCTCGCAGCAGCCTACCCTGCCCCGGTTCTCAAGCTTCTCTATCAGGTGGCTGTGCGGTTCGTACACCCCGACGCACAGGTTGAAGGGGCGGATTCCGAACAATTCCAGGTACTCTCCCAGCATCTGCGCAAGCGCATCTCGCCGCA
>CALGBT010000058.1 GCA_937884235.1 uncultured Pseudomonadota bacterium | reverse complement strand
TTCTTGGATTGCTGGCGGTCTGCTTGCTGACGCTACTGGGCATCTACTACGTCTGGCAGCACCATCGGCTGGTATCCTTGGGCGGGGATGTTTCCGGCGTATCCCAGGAATTGAAAGCGTTACACACCGAGAACGAGTTGCTGGAAGCCGAGTACCGTACGTTGCGTTCTGCTGCCAGTGCCAGCAAGGAAGTGCTCACCGCTCTGGAGCTGAAGCGACCTTCGAGCACAGATACGGTCTACATGGAGAGCCTGGGGGCGAGCCCGGCAAAACGGAGAAGCCCATGAGAACGAGTAGCCTGGCAATAATCATGATGTTGCTGTGTGCGGGTTGTTCAGCGAGCCAGCAGGCGAAGTCTGACGGGATCCGCGATGCCAAATTCTACTATGGCCTGGCAGTGAACTTCTACTACGGGCAGAATGCCCAGGCAGCTCTGTCGGAGCTGCAAACTTGCTTTGCCAAGGACCCCAACTTCCTCGAGGGGCACAATCTGGCGGGGCTCATCTACATGGGCAGGAAGGAATACCTCGAGAGCCTGGGCCACTTCGAGAAGGCTCTGGCCATAGATGCGGATTACCACTTCGCTCGGGCGAATCTTGGGGCGCTGCATATGGCGATGCAGAATTGGGATGAGGCGTTGCGCCTGCTGACGCCATTGCTCAGTGAACCCATGTATGGCACCCCTTATCTCATTGAGAACAACATCGGCTGGTGCCATTTCAATTTGAAGAACTACGGGGAAGCTGAACGCCACTTGAAGCGTGCCCTATTCCTTAACGACAAGCTCTGCCTGGCCTACAACAACCTGGGCATTCTGGACGAAGAGCTTGGCCGGACTGAGGACGCGCACGATGCCTATGAGGCGGCCATTGCCCGCTGTCCGGATTTCACTGAAGCGTACTTTCGCATGGGCAACATCCTGGAGAGGAAAGGGCTTGCCAAAGAGGCGGCGAGCCACTTTGAGAAGTGCCGGAAGCTGGGTCAGGATTCCACGTACGGTCGTCTTTGCAAGCGTAAGCTACAGGTGCAGCGATGAGAACTCGGCGGACGGTAGAGAAGAAAGCGCCGGTCAGACGGATTGGCGGGTACGGAGGGCGAATTCACTTCGTCGCCGTGCTGCTGGCTTTCTTCCTCTGTCTCTGCCTAGGCAAGGTCGGGTATCTGCAGCTGGTCAAGGGTCGGGAGTTGTTGGAAGAGGTGCGTGGGCAGGCCATGGACTCGATTCCTTACTTCGCCAAACGGGGCAAGATTCTCGATCGCGAGGGAAACGTCCTGGCCATGACCGTGGAAACCAAGGGAATCGAGGTCTATCGCCCTGGGGTCCTTCACCCCGACTACGTCGCTGACTATGTAGCCGGAACACTTTCGATTCCGCGAGAGCGGGCGCAACAGTTGATCAACTGCAAGGGGGACTACTGTTACGTCGAGCGTTTCGTGGACCCGAAGATAGCGGAGCCTCTTGAGGCAATCCTGGCTTACCGGGGAAAGGACGCACAGATCCTGTGGCAGAAAGAGATGCTTGCGGGAATTCGTGTGGTGAAAGCTGCGGGTCGTCTTTACCCGTATGGCGACAATGCCGGGCAGGTTGTAGGTGTGGCCAGAGTGCCTCAGAGCAATCCGGGCGATGAGCTGCCCAGTCCCATGAAGCTAGAGGGTCAGTATGGCCTTGAGGCCGCTTGCGACGAGATGCTGGCGGGCAAATCTGTTGTCCAGAAGGGCGTCAAGCGCCAGCGTCAGGGCATGTCGCTGCTGCCGGGCAACCCTGAGTTGGTGCTGGAGGGCGACAGCGTTGTTCTGACCTTGGATGTCAACATCCAGGCCATCGCCGAAGAGGAGTTGCGTCGCACGGTGATCACTTCCCTGGCGCGGCGTGGAATCGCCGTGGTGACCGAGGTCGAGACCGGCGAACTGCTGGCAGTGGCACACTATCCGCCTTTCAACCCCAACGGTACATCAAGCTACTCCAGTGACGAGATCTGGAAGTGGAACGACGCTGCTTTCATCGACGTTTTTGAGCCAGGTTCAATCTTGAAGCCGGTGGTCATTGCCTCGGCTCTGGAAGAGGGCGTGATCGGCATGGAAGATGAGATCTTCTGCGAGAACGGCTCCTGGAAGATCGAGAAGCGTGAGAAACCCATCAAGGACCACGGTCGCTTCGGGTTCCTCAACGTCTGGGACATTCTGAAATTCTCCAGCAACATTGGGAGCGGCAAAGTCGGTCTCCGTCTGGGTCAGGAGAAGCTGCAGGCGTACCTTGAGGCCTTCGGTTTCGGGGAGCGCACCGGTGCAATGCCTGCGGGTCGGGAAGCACGGGGCATCTTGCGTCGAGGCAAGCGTGGCTGGTCGGATATGGAAATCGCCAACATCAGCTTCGGCCAGGGCATCGCCGTGACGGCCATTCAGATGACGAGCGCCATTGCTACCCTGGGAAATGGTGGACGGCGGATGAGACCGCTGCTGGTGAAGGAAGTGATTGACGCCAACGGCGAGACCATTTCTCGTGCAGAGCCTGAAGTCATGGGACAGCCGGTTTCCGCTCGTGCCGCAACACTGGCAGTTGACGGCATGCGCCGTGTACTGGAGGCGGGTGGAACCGGAGAAGCGGGCAAAGTCTACGGCTTTGATGCGGCTGGCAAGACTGGTACTGCACAGAAGACCATGACTGTTGAAGACCCGAATTGGGAGCCTGGCGGCGAGCGCGATCGTCCCCGCCGACGCGGCGTCTACGTGGACAAGTGGGTCGGTTCATTTGTGGGTTTGGTTCCTGCGACTAATCCTCGCCTGGCGATTCTGGTGATGGTTGATGAGCCCTATATGAATGACTTCGGCGGTGTGGTTGCCGCGCCGGCGTTCTCGCGGATTGCGTCCCGGGCGCTGGCCTACATGAACGTGAACCCGTCAGAAGAGATCCGGCACATCGTGGCTGACCGGGCGGCCGAGCAGGGCGTCGTCAAGGAAGCTGCCCCTGCGGCGCCGGCTCCCATTGCCCACCAGCGTAACAACTTCGGTCCGGCATTGGTTCCGGATCTCAGCGGGATGACAGTTGGCGAGGCCTTGAAGACTGCTGTGCTGTCCCGCATCAAGCTGCGTGCGAGTGGCTCTGGCGTGCTCATTCACCAGGAGCCGGCCGCGGCAACTGTAGTTGAGGAATGGGCGACGGTACGGGTGGAATTCGCGGCGGCCGTGCCGGTGGCAGCGGAGGAAGAGGAATGAGGCTCCAAGAGGTCATCGCAGACCTGTTCGTACTCCGGTCATGGGGCCTGGGCGAGCAGGAAGTAACCGGCATCTCGTACGATTCGAGGGC
>CALGBT010000057.1 GCA_937884235.1 uncultured Pseudomonadota bacterium | reverse complement strand
GGATTTCAGCACGAGAGACCACCGCCTCCTCAAGGTGCGAATCGTAGGTGAAAGCGAAATCAAGGGGAGTGCCAGCCCCCTCCTCCCGAACCAGGATAGCAACGGTTCGGCGCAACACATGGGCGCCGTTCTGGTAGAGTCGCAGGTGAGTCCGGTCCAACACACCCTGCCGGAGCGCACCGTCTACCGTGGGCAGTGAGTCGGCCAGCCGTCGCCGCTCTTCGTCCGTTGCCAGCTTCACCTCCGGGTGTGCCTCTCCGCCCTCCTGCAAGCGTCTGACCAGCGCCCTCACATCCCGATCCTGGGGCTGCAACACCGCCACCTGCTGCCAGAGCTTGACGGCAAGATTGCGGTCAGCACGCCGCAGGAAGTAGTTGGCCGCTCGTCCCAGCAGATAAGGCTGGTAGCGGCCTCGCTCAGCCAGGGTCAGGTACAATTCGTCGGCTACCGCCAGCTCACCCGCCCGCTCCCGCGCTGAGGCCAGGGATTCGAGAATCAGGAGGCGGGTGGGATAGAGCCAGGAGAGGCGTTCAAGGAGCGCCGTCTCTTCTGCAAACCGTCCGAGCCGGTCGAGAATGTAGGCACACGTATTGGCCGCAACTCCGTCCCCTGGCCAACGGCTGACATAGGGGGCGAGAATTGCAATCGCTTCGGAGTGTCGGTCTCGCTCCACCAGTTGCTCGGCCACAGCCACCGCCAGTCCACCATCATCCGGCACTCGCTGAAGGGCGTTTTCGAGGCTGGCCAGCAAGACCCGTGACAACCCCAGGGCGGGCAAGACCGACCGCAGCCCCTTCGTCACATTCCCCAGTTCATCATCAGCAAAGCCCTCCATGGAGGGCACTTGCCCCAGCCCGGAAAGCAACTGCCACGCCCGCTGAGCTTGTCGCTGTCCGCTGCGATAGGCAGCCTCGGCGAGAACGAATCGCCGCTCCTGGGGAAACCGATTCCGGGCCCGGCGAAGGGCCTCCAACTCTCGCTCGTCGCCGGCCATGCAGGCCACGAAATGCCCCCATTGTTCAACGCTCAGCTGGTCGGCGCGCACCAGCAGTTGGTCACCCAGCTCACCAGCGCTGCGCCCGGTTGCTTGCGCGGCCAGGCAGTGGCTGAGCAACAGTGCGAGGGGGGGCTCAGCACCAATCTCGGGCAACCAGGCCACGGGACCGGCAGCGGCCCCCTCCGGCACCGGAGTGCCCTTGCCACCGCCCAGCTGCCAGGTTGGCGGCACCGAATCACTGGGCGATTGAGTGGCGATGGGGCGATAACTGCCATCAACGACACGGAGGCCGAAGTTGACCACCGGGGCCTGGGGCGAAAAGACCAGCTCGAGGTTATTGCTGGCGGGTGCGGCAGCGAGCCTGGCAGGTACTGCGAACTGGTCCGGGAAGAAGCGGTCCATGGGGACCGCGGCAGTACATTCCTGCCCCACGCAAAGTCGTTCGAGATGGCTACCCGTCACCAACAACCAGACAGATTGCTCAGTCGGGGTCTGGAGCGTGACCCGAAAGGTGCGGGGAACATCTGTGTAAAGTTCGACAAAATCAGCCACGCTGACGATGCCGGAGACCGGATCGGCATGGAGGACGACGGTCTCTTCCGATGGCATCGCCAGGGCAAATGTGCGCACGTAGTGAAGGTCTGCTGTGAGACGGCTTCCCGCTTCGCGGTCTCCCGCCACCCGCAACTCCTCGGCAAGTTCACGCTGCAGGGCGACCCGGGTCAGCGGATGCAGATTGCGCTGGCGCAGCCACCGGCGCAGTTGCGGCGCGCAGAGATCTCTGCGCCCCTGCCGACAACGCTCCGCCAGGGTGCGTACGACCACTGCCCCGAGGGGGGAGGAGCCGATGCCGGGAAGGTTCAATTCCAGGGGGGCGGCGGGGACCGCGACGGGTAGCAGCAGCGCCGCGATGAGTATCCACCTGGCGCAGGCGCTCATTGGTCGCCTCCCCGGCCGGAATGCTGTCGATGCCACTCATAGATGGCCATGGCCGAGGCGACCCCGGCATTATATGACTCGATGCCAACCATGGGCAGAGAGAGCCTGGGAACCTGTGAAAGTTCCCCGGCGATGCCCAGCGCCTCAAGCCCCCTGCCCTCCTGACCCACCAGGAGGGCCATGGTGGCCGGCAATCTGGCCAGCGCGATGGCCTCCCCACCGGATTCCAGCGCAAACAGAGGGCAACCGGAATCCCGCAGCAGGCCCAGGTTGGCGAGGGCACTGAGCGGGGCTGAGAACACTGCACCGGCGCTGGCCCGCACCGTCCGCGGATGGAAGGGGTGAGCAGCGGCTGGAAGAAGATGGATGCCGGCGGCGCCGAGCCCAACCGCGGTGCGGATAATAGCCCCAACATTGGTCGGGTCCTGGGTCGGAACAACGACATGCAAACCTTGCGGCAGCGGCCCGGCGAAGGGCGGCAATCGATGAGCCACCGCAACCTCAAGCATGGGGTAGCCGGTGCCAAAGATGTCGAGGTCTCGAAAGAGGGGGCGCGAGAGAATACACCTGGCAAGCTCCGCCGGTCCTGGCAGCGTGCCCTGGTAGTCTTCCGGCACGAGCCAGCGAGCATCAGCCCCGACCTGACCGACAACGTCGGCGACAATGCGCTCACCGGCGACCAGCGTCTGCCCGGTCTTGCGAACACCACCAGCCATTATCCTCCGCCAGTCTTTGACCCGGGGATTGTTCTCACTGGCGATATTTACGGTCTTGCTCATTCCTCTCTTCGCACCTTGCGATAGATCACCAGTCGCCGGCGATAGGAGCTGTTGGGGAGAGTATAGGCAATGTCCTTGTCAAGTTCGAAAAGCCCGGAATACTTCTTCCCGGCATCCTCGAGTTCCTGGTCGACGTTGGGTCCTTTCATGAAGATGGCCTGGCCACCGGGCATGAGACAATTGGACACTCTCCGGAGGGTTTCACGTACCGATTCCACGGCCCGGGTAATGGTGCCATGGACGGGATACTCGAAGTCCCGGTCGATGTTGCGACCAATGATATCAAGTTTGGTGAGGGTCAGTTCCTCGCGGACTTCCCGCAGGAAGTTCACCCGCTTGCGGACCCCTTCGCCCAGAATGATGTGCTTGTTCGGAAAGAGAATCTTGAGAGGGATGCCCGGAAAGCCGGCACCGCTGCCAATATCGAGGAGCGGCTCGGGCAGATCCGGAATGTAGCGGGCCACGAGGAAACAGTCGACGTAGTGCTTGAGCACCATATCTTCCAGGTTGAGAATGCGGGTCAGGTTGAGCTTCCGATTGCGGTCGAGGAGAATGGCGTGGTAGGCGGCCAACTGCTTGAGTTGGGGTGGGGTCAAAGGGAATCCGGCCTTGGCCAGCATGGTGGCAAGTTGCCCCGGAGTGACGTTTTCCGGCTGGTGTTCGGCCCTGCTACGGGGCGGTTGCGCAGCGGCTTCGCGGCCCGGACGGGGCCTCTTAGAGGGTTGTGCTGCCCCTGCCTCCGGACGTCGGCGCCGCTTATCGGTCGCGCCGGGTGAGGCAGCTTCTGGCTGCTGCCGCTTGCCGCGAACAGGACGGCCCGGCTCTGTCGTGGGCTTTCGGCGCGGCTTGCGAGGAGGAGGGGCTCCACCGGGGTCACTTCGAGGGCGGTCGCTACGACCTCCCCTGCCGACTGGCTTGCCACTCTTCCGTTCTCGACCGCGCCCCATTGCTCCTCCTTATTCCACGCCCAGTGATACCAGGTGCGTGCGCAGCCCGTCCATGTGCTCGGCGGCCTCGGTCCGTTTTGCTTCCTGCTCGGCGATTACCTGAGCTGGTGCCCGCTCCAGAAAGTTCGGGTTATTGAGCTTGCGGTTGAGCTGGTCAAATTTCTCCTGCAGCTTGCCGATGTTCTTGTGCAGCCGACTCACCTCCGCTTCAATGTCGACGTGACCGGCCAGCACCACAAAGAGAGTGGCACCGTCAGTGACCGCTGCGCCGGACTGCGCCGGGCGCTCGGCATCCGCCGCCAGCACTATCTCGCCGACCCGGGCCAGCTGCTCTATAAAAGTGCGCCCCCAGGCGATGTTGCGGCCGATTGCTTCGTCCCGCGGCTGAATGACGACTTTCACCCGCGCCGACGGCGGGACATTGTTTTGTGAACGAATGGAGCGAATTGCGGCGATGGTCTCAATAACCGCCACGAAATTGCCGGCCTCTTCCTCGAAGACAAGGTCCGGCTGAGGGCTGGGGAATTCCGCTAGCATGATGGTCTCGCCATCCTTGCTGGGCAGCATCTGCCAGATCTCCTCGGTAATGTATGGCGCGGCCGGGTGGAGCAGCCTGAGGACCGTGTCGAGGACATAAGTCACGACATTGCTCGTAACTTCCTTGGCAGCAGCATCATCGCCATAGAGCGAGGGTTTGGCCAGCTCGATGTACCAGTCACAGAACTCATGCCAGATGAACTGGTAGAGCCCAGAGGAGTACTCGTTGAACTTGTATTCGGTGAGGGCCGCCTGGGTGTTTTCCACAGTGCGCTGGAGGCGGGTGAGAATCCACTTGTCCTCAGGGGTGAGGCGTTCCACCTGCTGCGCCGGCGGGGTGTATTCCAGGTCACCGAGGTTCATCAGGCAGAACCGAGCAACGTTCCACAGCTTGTTCATAAAGGCGCGGTAGCCGGCGATGGTCTGCATGGAGAGCTTGATGTCTCGGCCCTGGGCCGTGAGGGCAAGCAGAGAGAAGCGCAGCGCATCGGCACCATGTTCTTCGCAGACCACGAGGGGGTCGACGACATTGCCCTTGGTCTTGGACATCTTGTGACCATGCTCGTCACGTACCATGGCGTGGAGGTAGATTTCGCGGAACGGTATGTCGCCAGCCAGCCGCATGCCCATCATGATCATGCGAGCAACCCAGAAGAAAATGATGTCAAATCCGGTTTCCATGATGGCGTTTGGATAGAAGGTATCCATGGCCTTGGTGGCATCCGGCCACCCCAGAGTGGAGAAGGGCCAGAGCCCGGAAGAAAACCACGTATCGAGGACGTCGGAGTCCTGTTCGATGCGGCTGGACCCGCAGTGCTGGCAGGCCGTCGGGTCGGTGCGCGTCACCGTCAATTTCTCGCAATCAGCGCAGTACCACGCGGGGATCCGGTGCCCCCACCAGAGCTGCCTGGAGACGCACCAGTCCCTGATATTGCGCAGCCAGCGGAAATACTCTGCATCCCAGTGGCCAGGCACGAACCTGATGCGGCCATCTTCCACGGCCCTGATGGCGGCACCGGCGATGGATTCCGGGTCTTCGGGCGGCCCCATCTTGAGGTACCACTGCCAGGAGACCTTGGGTTCAATCAAGGCGCCAGAACGCATGCAATGTCCCACCGAATGGTTGATCTCCTCGACCTTCTCCAGGAGGCCCTGCTCCTCGAGGTCGGCAACCACGAGCTGGCGGGCCGCAAAGCGGTCGAGCCCGCGATACCGCTCCGGGACATCCTGGTTGAGAGAGGCATCGTCGTTGAAGATGTCAATAAACTCCAGGTCATTGCGAAGCCCGCATTCGAAGTCGTTGGGATCGTGGGCCGGGGTCACTTTGACCGCCCCGGTTCCCTTCTCCATGTCGGCCAGAATCGGGTCGGCAATGACCGGAATCTGGCGGCCCGTGAGGGGCAGGTGAACCATCTTGCCAATGAGGTCCTGGTAACGAACATCGTCGGGATGGACGGCCACTGCGGTATCGCCCAGCATGGTCTCCGGACGGGTGGTGGCGATGGTGAGAAAACGGGCGGGGTCGTCAACGCTGGGATAGCGGTAGTACCAGAAGGAACCCTTGACGTCGCGATGCTCGACTTCAAGGTCAGAGAGCACAGTGCGAATGCCTGGCGACCAGTTGACCATGCGACGAGCGCGATACATGAGGCCATCATCGTAGAACGAGACAAACGCTTCCCGCACCGCCCGAGAAAGGCCCTCGTCCAAGGTGAAGCGCTCTCGGTCCCAGTCGACGCTAATGCCCAGCCGGGTCGACTGCTTGGTGATGCGCGCGTGGTACTCATCTTTCCATTCCCAGACCTTCTGGACGAAACCGTCGCGCCCCAGGTCATCCTTACTGATGCCATCGGCCTGGAGCTTCCGTTCGACCAGCATCTGCGTAGCAATGCCCGCGTGGTCTGTGCCCGGGAGCCAGAGAGTATTGAACCCGCTCATACGCTTCCAGCGAATGATGCAATCCTGAATGGCATAGGTCAGTGCGTGGCCCACATGGAGGGCACCGGTAACATTAGGGGGCGGGATGACCAGGCAGAACGGGGGCTTGTCGCTCTCGTCCTGAGCCTTGAAGTAACCGTTCTTGGTCCAGACTGGGTACCACTTTGGTTCCACCTTGTTATGGTCGTAGCTTTTGTCCAATTCGTGCGCCACTGCTTGTTCCTCCGACGTTCAAGTCCCCGTCCGGGCTCGCGTGGCGGGCGCGGTGGGGCGATAATATTAGGCAGGAGTTAACCCCATCGCGCTCGCGAAGTCAATACGCGCGCTTGCCCGAGGAGGGAGGGGATGCGCTCCTACCCGCCGGGGCTTTCCGGCCAGACGGAGTCGGGTGGTAGTTCGGCGGACGGCGGGCTGGCGTCGTTGGCCATGACTTTGACCATGGCGGCACTCCAGAGGAAGACGACCACGGTGTAGAAGGTCCAGATAATCAGGACCATCAGCGTCGACAGGGAGCCGTAGAGGGCGCTGAACTGGGCGACGTATTCCAGGTAGAGCGAGAAGCCGAGTTTGGCCAACTCAAAGAGCAGATAGAAGATGCTGGCCCCCAGCCAGAGGTAGAAGAGGCGGACCCGCTCCCGGCAGAAGTAGCGCAGCAGGACAATGAAGGCCAGGACGGTACCGACATAGCCGATGAGTTTGCCGGCCAGCTCCGTGGAGTACAGGTATTCATAGAGCGGCCTGCCGCCGGCCGCGGCGATGAAAGAGTCGGCGAACACGGTGACGTAGTGAGTGATGACAGTGAAGACCCCCAGGGTGGCGACAAAGCCGACGAAGATCAGCTTTGACTTCACAACATGCCGCTGTCGGCTGACCTCGAAGATTCGATTGAGGGCATCTTCAAGTGCGCTGAAGACCAGGCTGGAGGTGAGGACCAGGGCAGTGGCCCCGACAATTCCCATGGCCTCCCGCACCTGAATCAGTTCCCGGATACGTGCGGCGAGGGCGTCGTGCCAGAAGGGAATTGCGGCGGCTGTGGTACTGAGAATCTGGGTGATGAATTCTTCCTGCGATGCGTAGCCCTTGCCCAGCGCCACGAGGACGAAGCCGAGAGCCGCCAGTGTCATGATGAGAAAGGGGAGAAAAGAGAGCAGCGCGAAGTAGGCCACCGCCGCGGAGGAGCGGACCCCATCGATGCGACGAAACTCAGCCAGCGCTTGCCCGGATAGCCGGATCGCTCGGCGACCCAGAACCAGCGTAAAAGCCAGCGCCCTGCTTGCCCGGCTCTTCACTCGGCCTCCCTTGGTTGCTGCCCCATGGTAGCCGCTTCGGCACAAAACTCAACCCCTGGGGCCGGCGTTTGGTATAGATTCTCTCGACTGGCCAATTTCCGGTGCTAGAATGTGGCGTCTAGAAAGCCGCCGGCGCTTTCGGTGCGCCCGGTGGTGCTGAGGAGACCGACGATGAAGGACCCCATGCCCCTCGACTGGAGGGCAGAGCTACTCGACCGCCTTGGCATAGGCCTGATTCATTCTCAAGGTAGGAGTAGCCCGCGTCGCCTGGAGTGATGCGG
>CALGBT010000056.1 GCA_937884235.1 uncultured Pseudomonadota bacterium | reverse complement strand
GCTCCGCGGGGTCGATGTCCACGAGAAAGAACTCCTGCCGCCCGCTGTTCATCTCTGTGAGGAGGCGTGTCCGGCCCCAGGTAGCGGCTATCCAATGCTCTGGGGGCTTGTTGAAGCGCCAGGCCACCTCGGAAAAGACAGGTCCCCGCCCCTCCATGGACCCCTGGAACAGGCCGGGCAGGAGAGAAACGCCGCGCACGTCGTCGGGAAAGTCAGCCCCAACCAGATCAGCAAGAGTGGGATAAATGTCGGTGGTGCTCACGGATTCCACGACGGTTTGGGGCGGTAGCCCGGGGACGTGGACCAGCAAGGGGACATGAGTATTCTCTTTGTGCAGCGTGCGGTGTTGCCCGAACTCGCCGTGCTCGCCCAATTCGTCGCCGTGGTCCGAGGTGAAGATGATAATCGTGGGCCCCTTGAGAGTGCGCATGGCTGCCACCAACTGTCTGGTGTGCTGATCTGTGTACCAGAGTTCGGAATCATAGCGTTGGGTCTGGGAAGCCGTGGAGAAAGGCGTGCCCTCGTGGGCAATGTAGGCCGCATGGGGGTCGTAGAAATGAGTCCACAAAAAGAGAGGTTGCTTGCGGTGCTTCTTTTTATGCTCCTCGATGTAAGCGAGCGCTTTCTTCAGGATGCGCGGCGACGAGACGGTCTTGCTCTTGGCGCGGATGGTCAGGGAGTAACGGTCAAACCCCTGGTCCCAGTGGTTTGACCTGGTGAAGAAGCGGTGGCTGACCACGGCGGCCGTTCGATAACCGCGCTCCTTGAGCAACTCGGCGATGGTGACGTTCTCCTCCTCCATGATAATCAACATCCTCGACTTGGGATCTTTTCGTAGGGAGACTGAGAAGATGTTCTTGCCGGTGAGGAGTGCGGGGACCGAGGAGTGAGTGTTGGGGCCGGCGGAGTAAGCCTGGAGAAAGATAGTGGAAGTTTTGGCAAGCTCGTCCAGGAAGGGGGTGGTCCTCGGGTGGTAACCGGCAAAGGACATATGGTCCCCCCGAGTGGCATCCCAGGTGACCATCAGCACATTTGGAGGTTGGGGGAGGAGGTCGTCTAGCAGAACTCGCAGGTCCTCAGTCTGTGGCAACTCGCCGGTGAGGGAGTCCTCGCCATCAGTGCCGTTGCAGTTCTCGTCAATACCGTTGCCGGGAACCTCGCGGGCGGCCGGATGGATGCTGGCATCAAAGGGCCCGCAGTCTGTGCCGCCGAAGAGGGAGCCGAAACCGTCTCCGTCCACATCTGAGTAGGAAGCCATGAGGCTCAAGGTGAAGCGGGAGAGGGAGCCGGAGGCTTGAACGGGGCGACGAGTGGAGGCGATGTTGCCAAGCACCCCGTAGAGTGTAAGCAGCAAGACCAGGACCACCAGAGCCGCGGCCGGTCGTGCCCGTCGCAAGAAGGACGCTCCGGGGACGGCAATAACAGCGCCCGCACCCACCAGGACGGCCAATTGCGGGAGCCATTGCAGTTGCACCACATTGGCAAGTCTGATGATGTGAAAGCCCCCGAGTGCGGCGACGGCGGTCAGAGGAAGGAGGGTCGGCAGCAGGAGAATAATCACCGGCAAAGAGCGACGAGGGAATTGAAGGGAGTGGAGGGCCCAGCTCAGCAAACGATAGACAATCCACGCTCCCAGTGTCAGGGCCGCGAACGCTCCAACTGCGACCAGCATCCCGCCGAGAACCATGAGGTTTTCGTTGTGCAGCTTCACGATGAAGAGCCTGCCGGCCACAAACCAGATGGTGAAGAGCGCGGCTAGCGCGGGCAGCACGCTTACCTGCAACGCCAGTAGGCGCCGAGAATGCGCTGGCTCGATTCGGTCAAAGGCGATCACTTCAAGAATACTGGCGGACCAACCGACCAATGATGCCGGCCCCCCGGGCACCAATAGCCACCCGGCCAAACACAAAGCGAGACCCAGCGCACTGCCCAGCAGGGCTGCGCCAGATAGGGTCAGCAGCGCCCCGCCAATGACACTGAGGGAGGAATCCGCACCTCGCAACACCAGCAATCCCTCGGGAAGGGAGAGCGCAAGACACGCCAGCGTACCAGACAGCAGCAGCGCCGGCCATATGCGGGAGCCATCGTGCATTGTGCAGAATAGTCGGTGCAATGTTTGCAAAAGTCAAGTTGTGGCAAGGTGGCGTCGGGGGCAGCGTGGCTGGGGGGGGAGCAGAAACGGCATGACCATGGACAGTGTGCCACGGCAATGACTATGATGT
>CALGBT010000055.1 GCA_937884235.1 uncultured Pseudomonadota bacterium | reverse complement strand
GGGGTGGGCCCGGGTGGTGCGCAACCTACACGCCACACGACGGTTGCGTGGTGCCCAACGACGGCGCCGCCATGACTGGCGGCGCTGGGGTGGGCCCGGGTGGTGCGTACGACGGCGCCGTCATGACTGACGGCGCTGGGATTGCGGCCGTACCCACGATCAAGTACAATCGCCGGGACTCGACTGGAGGTTCAAATGTTGCGCATTGGTAGACTTGCCGTCGCGCTCTGGGCGCTGGTGGCTGTTGGTTGCAGTAGCTCTGGTGAAACCGTGACGACGGATGCGGTTCCATCGGCGGAGATATTCGATGCCGCCGGTGATGTTGCGGTTGCGCAGGAAGTCAGCAGCGAGGTTGGCGGAGAGATTGCCGATCTCGGTTGGGCCGATGGGGCAGAGTTGCCAGACTTCGGTTCGGCGGAAGACAACTGGAGCCAGCCCGGCCAACCCGGCTATCCGTGCCAGACCGGCGCCGACTGTTTCAGTGACTTCTGCATCCACACGCCAAACGGCAAGCAGTGCACCATGGCCTGCCTGGAGGACTGCCCCTTCGACTGGGAGTGCGCCCAGCACGAACCGAGCCTCCCCGATGAGGTCTTCATCTGTGCTCCGCTGGGCCTCAGTCTCTGCCGGCCCTGCACCAATAACTCAGACTGCCAGGTAAACGGCGCTGAGTTAGGGGCCCGCTGTGTGCCCTACGGTGATGCCGGAGCGTTTTGCGGGGCTCAGTGCCTGACTACCGATGACTGCCCGGAAAGTTACGACTGCGGACAAACGGTGGATGTCTGGGGATACGAGGGGATGCAATGCGTCCGCCAGGAAGGGGACTGCGAATGCCAGCCCTGGTTCGCCGATGAAGAGGCAGTAACCGCCTGCGCCACGAGCAATGCATTCGGAAGCTGCGAAGGGCAGCGCAGTTGCGGGCCTGAGGGCCTCTCGAAGTGCGACGCTCCCGTCCCCGACAAGGAATCCTGCAACGGCAAGGACGACGATTGTGACGGCGAAATCGACGAGGGCACAGGAGGCACCAAGTGCTTCATCGAGAACGATTGGGGGGCGTGTGCTGGCACCTACCTGTGCGACGATGGGATGTTGCTGTGCGACGCCGATGAACCGGAGCCCGAGGTTTGCGACGGACTGGACAATGACTGCAATGGCACTGTTGATGACGGCTTCCAGGATTCGGACCAGGACGGCATTGCCGACTGCCTTGAGAACGACAAGGACGGTGACGGAATCCTCGACTTCCAGGACAACTGCCCGGGGGTTGCCAACCCGGACCAGTTGGACACTGACCTCGACATGGCCGGCAATGTCTGCGACCCCGACGACGACAACGACCAGGCCGGTGACTGGGAAGATTGCGCACCCTTGAACAAAGCCATCTTCCCTGGCGCCACGGAGGTGTGCAACGGTCTCGACGACGACTGCGATTCCATGGTGGACGAGGGTTTCGCCGACTCCGATTCGGATGCTCTTTCGGATTGCATTGACCCCGATGACGACAACGACGGCCACCTGGATGATGACGACTGCATGCCCTCGGATGCGTCCGCATACCCGGGAGCAGTGGAACTCTGTGACGGTTTGGACAACAGCTGCGACGGGGCCATGGACGAAGGTTTCCCGGATACCGACGAGGATGGCGCAGCGGACTGCGTCGACCAGGACCTCGACGGTGACGGCAAGAACAACCTCCAGGACAACTGCCCCGCACTGGCGAACCCCGACCAGGCCGATGCCGATGGCGACGGAACCGGAGATCTCTGCGACCCGGACACTGACGGCGACGGCATCCCCAACGGCGTCGATACTTGCCCGACGCTTTTCAATCCGGGACAGCATGACCTGGACGGGGATGGCTTGGGGGACCTCTGTGATGACGACGGGGACGGCGACGGCCTTGCCGAGGACGATGACAACTGCCCCCTGGTGGCCAACCCTGATCAGGCGGACTCTGACGAAGATGGCACGGGGGACGCCTGCGACCTTGACGGCGACGGCGATGGTAGTCCCGACACCAAGGACTGCGCACCCCAGGACCCCTACGTCTATCCGGGGGCCGAAGAGGTCTGCGACGGCTCTGATAACAACTGCAACGGTGCCTTCGATGAGGGTTTTGCCGACCACGACCTGGACGGTGCAAAAGACTGCGTCGACCCGGATGACGACGGCGATGGCTACAAGGATACCGCCGATTGCGAACCTCTCGACCCCAAGATTCACCCTGGTGCGAAGGAGATTTGCAACGGTATCGACGAAGACTGCGACGATGTGGTGGACAACGACCTCGGCAAGCTGGCCTGCGGCAAGGGCCTCTGTTTCCATACTACTGCGGCGTGCGCCAATGGCATTGCCCAGCAGTGCGATCCCTTTGCGGGTATTGCCGAAGAGATCTGCGACGGCCAGGACAACGACTGCGATGGGTTGACTGACGAGGACCAGGGCAGCAGCTCCTGCGGCACCGGCTTCTGTTTGCACACGAGTCCCAATTGCGTGGACGGAGAGGCCCAGCAGTGCAATCCCTTTGCCGGGGCCGAGCCGGAGGTTTGCGACGGCAAGGACAACGACTGCGACGGAGTGACCGACGAGGCGGGGGCCAAAGAGTGTTCGCCCCACTACCCCGACCAGGACAAGGACGGCCACGGTCTCGGCGAGGCCCTCTGTCTCTGCCAGGCAACCGGGATCTACTCCGCCCTGGCCGATGACGACTGCAACGATGCCGATCCCTGGGTCTTCCCCGGGGCCACTGAATTTTGCGACGGCAAGGACAATGACTGCGACCAGGTGACTGACGAGCCCGGTGCCACTGGCTGCTCATGGTTCTTTGCCGATGCGGATGGCGATGGTTACGGCTTCGGCGACCCGAACTGCGTCTGCCAGGCACCGGGGGCCGGATTCTCGGTGCTCTCTGGGGATTGCAACGAAGAGGACTCCGAGGTCCACCCCGGAGCGTTGGAGCTTTGCGATGAGAAGGACAACGACTGCGACCAGGAGGTGGACGAGACCTACGACCTCACCAGTGACCCGCAGAACTGCGGCCAGTGCGGGTATCTTTGTCAGCCGGACAATGCCATGGGGCTTTGCGCAGACAGCGATTGCTCAATCGACCTGTGCGTCGAAGGCTACCTCGATTGCAACGAGAAGGCGACCGACGGTTGTGAAATTCACGCCGACCAGGATGAAGAGAACTGCGGCGAATGTGGCGAAGTCTGTGCACTGGACAACGCCACCACCGTCTGCCTGGACGGAATCTGCACCATCGGCGAGTGCGACCAGTACTACTCGGATGTCAACAACGAGCCCGGGGACGGCTGCGAGAAGTTCACGCTGGGGAGCCAGGACAACCCGGTCACGAGTTGCAAGACGCTGCACCAACTGGCCCCCGGCGCACTCAGCGGGGCCTACTGGATCAACGCCGGCGGAAACGACGCATTCCAGGTGCACTGCGACATGGACGCGCACGGCGGCGGCTGGATTCGCCTCGGGCGCTCCAATGGCTCAAACAACATCCAGGGCGGCACCTACACCAACGGTGCCGGGAGCTTCGGCGACCAGAACTACACTTTGCAGTGCTCCAAACTGGCCGGACTGGACCTCCAGGCAGTGACGGTGAGAGTCAATATGGGCCAGGTGCGAGACTTCTATCGACCTCGGGCGGCAGCGAGCATCTGTCAGATGCTCAGCGAGTCGCCTGGCACGCACCACCTCTGGAGCGATTCGCCGGACGGCGGCTTCGTGCAACCGGAGTACTACAGCACGCACCTTGGCGGCAGCAAGACCGGTTGGCCGCCCAAGGACAATCGGACGTACATCAGTTTCTGGGGAGGCCAGGCGGGCCAGACGGGCGGCTGCTGTAGCCTCGACCTCCAGACCCCCAATGGGGAGTGGAGCCGGGCATTTGAGATTTACGTACGAGAAGACCAATAGGGGCGAGGCCCCGTGGAGCGAAAGATGAGATATTTAGTGCTTGCCCTGGTGGTTGTATGGGCCACAGGGTGTTCCAGCGGCAGCGCGGTTGTAGCTGATATCAGGGCAGACGATACAGGAGTCAGCGGAGGGGATGCCGCTGGGCAGGAACTAGTGCAGCCCGACCTCTTCGTCGAAGAGGTCGGGCTCGACCTGGCGGCAGAATGGAGCGAGTTCGTAGCCCCCGACGTTGGCCCCAACTGCGCCCCCGGCGACGGCTGCTTCCTCGACCCCTGCAAGGAGAATGGCGACTGTCAGTCAGGTTGGTGCGTGGAGCACATGGGCGAAGGCGTATGCAGCCAGCTTTGTTCCGAGGAATGCCCCCCGGGATGGACCTGCAAACAGGTCGGTGCCAGCGACCCGGACCTCGTCTACGTCTGCGTCTCGGGCCATTCGAATCTGTGCAAGCCATGTGCTGCGACGGCTGACTGCAAAGCTGTCGGGGGCGCCGAAGATGTTTGCGTCGACTATCAGGAGGCCGGCTCCTTCTGTGGCGGCGGCTGCGCGGTCGACGACGACTGCCCATGGGGGTTTTCCTGCAGCGCCGCAATCACGGTGGATGGAGTCAGCACCAAGCAATGCGTGGCGGATGCGGGCGAATGCCCCTGCACCGGCAAAGCTGTGGAACTGTCGCTGTGGACGCCCTGTGCCATGACCAACAAGTTTGGGACCTGCCCGGGCAAGCGCTTCTGTACCGCCGACGGCCTGGCCGATTGCGACTCGCCGATTCCTGCCCTGGAGGTCTGCAACGGTATCGATGACGATTGTGACGGAGACGTGGATGAGCCGGCGGAAATTACCGGCGACTACGTCAATCTGTGCAACGATGACAACCCTTGCACCGAGGACCTCTGCGCAGGGGAGAGCGGATGCGAGAACATTGGTATTGATGAAGGCTCCTGTGACGACGGGGAGCCGTGCAGTGCAGCCGATCACTGTGAGTCCGGCACCTGCGTCGGCTCGCCAGTGGAATGCAATGACGATAATCTCTGTACGGACGACTTCTGCACTCCCACCGGCGGTTGCCAGCACGAAGCCAATAGTATCAAATGTGACGACGGTGACCCCTGCACGGTAGCCGACGAATGCGTGGCCGGGGTTTGTGGGGGAACCACCGTCTCGTGTGACTGCCAGAGCAACGGCGACTGCGGCGCACTCGAGGATGGGAATTCTTGCAACGGGACTCTCTACTGCAATTTCGACCAGCTGCCATATCAGTGTGCGGTGAAGCCCGAGAGTATAATTGTCTGCCCGGCACCGGAGGGATTTGACGCTCCCTGCCTCGCCACCTACTGCGACCCGCTAAATGGCGACTGCTCGCTGCTCCCGGCCAACAATGGTGGGCTCTGCGACGACGGCAACGAATGCACCGTCAAGGACCTTTGCCAGGAGGGGCTATGCGTGGGCGGCAGCGCGGCCAATTGCAACGACGGCAATCCATGCACCGACGATTCGTGCGATGTGGAGTCTGGCTGCCAGCACAACGCAAACACCGCTCCCTGCAGCGACGGCAGTGTCTGCACTCAGGGTGACCTCTGCCTGGAGGGTGACTGCGTGGGCGGTGAGGCACTGCTTTGCGACGATGCAAACCCCTGTACGGCAGACGGCTGCGCACCTGCCTCCGGCTGCACCCACGACCCGGTCGCAGGCAACTGCGACGACGGTAACAGTTGCACCTCCAGCGATACCTGCAGCGCCGGCAAATGCCTGCCGGGCGAGGCGGTGAATTGCAACGATTCCAACCCGTGTACTGCCGATGCGTGCGCTCCTGGGAGCGGCTGCACCAATCTTCCAATCAGCGGTCCCTGTAGTGACCAGAACCCCTGCACGGTAGGCGACATCTGCCAGGAGGGCAATTGTTCGCCAGGCCCCGAGATGGACTGCGATGATGACAACTCCTGCACCGACGATTCGTGCGGCGAGGGCGGCCAGTGCGTCCATCTGGCCAACGACGGCGGCTGCGATGATGGCAACAAATGTACTCTGGATGACTATTGCCACGAAGGCACATGTCACTACAGCGGCCTTCTCGACTGCGACGACGAGAATGTTTGCACCGACAACCTTTGTGACCCAGGGGTCGGTTGCTTGAGCAAGCCGAACAAGGCAACTTGCGACGACGGCAATCCCTGCACCACCGGCGACATCTGCAGCGCCAGTCAATGTCAGGCGGGGGCGGCGGTGTTCTGCGACGATGGCAACCTCTGTACCGACGATACCTGCGCCCCGGAGAAAGGCTGCGTATACGCTCCCAACGAAGCTCAATGTGATGACGGCAACGCCTGCACCACTGACGACCAGTGCCAAAAGGGATGGTGCGGCGGCACGGTCCTGGTTTGCGACGACGACAACCTCTGTACCAACGACTCCTGCGACATCGATTCCGGGTGCCTCCACACGGTCAACAACGTACCCTGCGACGACGGCAACTTCTGTACCCTCGGAGACAAATGTAACCAGGGAATCTGCATGGGCGGGCCGGACGTTCCCTGCGGCGACGGCGCGTTCTGCAACGGGCTGGAGAGCTGCCAGCCGGAGGTCGGCTGTGTTGCCGGCGTTCCGCCGGCGGTGGATGACGGCATCGACTGTACGGTGGATTCCTGCGACGAGAACGATGATGTCGTCCTCAATGCACCAGATGACGGTGCCTGCCCCGGGGCTGGGCTGTGCGAGACCTCCGTCTGCGTTGTCGGCGATGGGTGTGTCGTGGAGACCGTCACCGAATGCTGCGGTAACGAACTGGTGGAGGCGGGCGAAGTTTGCGACGACGGCAACGAGGACAATAACGACGCCTGTGTCGCCTGCCAGGAGGCCATCTGTGGCGACGGATTTCGCGCTGAGGTCGGCGAAACCTGCGACGGTGACGAGGTGGGGCCGGAAACCTGCGCCGAGGTAAAGGGCGAAGGATTCGAGGGCGAGCTTTCATGCAACCCGGATTGCACGTACAACACCGAACTGTGCATCGGCCCACTGGGCACATTCGACAACCCTGCTGCCAGCTGCAAAGCGATTCTTGATGCCGGGGATGCAAAAGGTGACGCGGTCTACTACTTGAAATCGGGCGCAGAGGCCGTGGAGGCCTGGTGCGACATGAGCGGCGGCGGCTGGACGCTGGTCACCAGTTGGACCTACTCCCTGACCGGGGGCAAGACCTGGGGGGGCTTCGATTCCGGCGAGAACGACCCGGCTCCGAGCAAGAAGCACGCAATTCCCTTCCGGACAATCTTCCCGGCACCGACCCAGGCAAGGTTCGTCTTCACTGGCAACAACCAGACCATCACCTTTCCCATCGCCAATGGGGCCGCCTGGGAAACCGAGGCCGAAGGTTGCCGCATTGCCCTCACTGACGGCCGCAAGCTCGTCTTCGAGTTGAAGCATTGCGCCAACGGCCAAGGCATCTGCGCGGTCAATGCCACATACGGCACCGGCTTCAACTGCGATGGCGACAGCGGGCAGATTGCCGGACAGGGGCTCTTCAACGAGTGCACCCAGAATGAATTCTGCAACTGCGGTTCGTACGGCTGGAAATACGCGGCCGGAGGCTGCAGCGCGACGACGTGTACGCCGTCACAGTTGCTGGCGGTGTATCTGCTGTAGCACGGGCTTGCGGTGCGGGCTGGTGGGTGGCATGATGCGTTGCGTAGGAGGTGCCAATGCGCAACGCACTTGTAATTCTCACTGCTATGTTTTTTGTGGGTTGTTCTTCCAACTCAGATGACAAATCTATAGATACTGTGTCGGAATTGGTGGCTGAGGTTGCCGAGACCGAAGTAGGCGAGCCTGTGCTGGATGCGGGCGCGGATCTGGCGATTGCCAATGACATTTTTGAGGTGGTAGAGCCGCCTGCGCCTCGACCGCTCAAGTTCCGGGCAATTGGTGGCGTGTCCATGGGGGCCGGAGCGTTGAATTTCCATGCTCACCATCCCGGCTTGGTGGACGTCGTCGCGGCGCTGGGCGGGTACGTCAATTACTCCTACGTTCTCGACATGCTCCAACGCCAGATCTTCGGCGGATTCTGCTCCCGAGAATTGCTGCTGGCAAACCTGGACGACCTCAACGACCCGGCCGCGCCGAATCTACAATGTGGCCTGGCCATGCCCGAGTTTCCCTGGGAATTCTCCCAGAACTTCAACAACTTTCACCCGGATTACTCCGGGACTACGTGGAACCGGAATACGTATCTTGGCAGCATCGAGGCGCTGACGACAGCATTCGGCAATCTCTTCTCCTATAACCCGGACAACCCCATCCTGCCCCCCGGCATCCCCGCTGATTGGCTGGCTGAGGGCGACGGCACCCAGAAGTGCGCTAACCCGTACACCGTAGGTAAACCATGGAACTACAACGCGGAGTACAACCCCGAAGGCACCTATCCTTTAATCACTTTCTGCGATGGCGAGGAACCCGTGCCCGGGGGCGAGGACAATCCGGACTACTGGAAACTGCAGGGGGCTTATGACCCGACCATGCCCCACGACCACCCGGTGACTTTTATTCTGGCGGTGGACTACAACAAGAATGGGATTCGTGATTATCACGAGCCACTGGTCATTAATACCCACGAGCGGTTTGCAGATACGGGGACGGATGGTTGCGCCAACATAGACGAAGATGGCCAGGGAGGATGCAGCGGGGGCGGTACCGGGGATGACCCCAACGGCGATGACCTTGAGATGTTCGAGAATCCTGGCGGTACTGAAGGCGACCACATCTGGCAGGCAGGGGAACCTTACGAGGACTTCGGTCTGGACGGCGTCGCGGACACCGCTGACTTTGGCGAAGGCGACGGGGAGTACAGCGTCAGCCCCCACCTGGCAAAGCTGTTTGAAACCACGGGAATGCATTGGATCGCCAACGCTCCTGAGGACGAATTCACCAGCGCGGACATCTTCCTCGACGGGGGCATTCGGGACGGGCTTCAGGCACTAACG
>CALGBT010000054.1 GCA_937884235.1 uncultured Pseudomonadota bacterium | reverse complement strand
AAGTTCACCGAGAAACTCACCATTGACTCGATTCTGCCTGCGAAGGGTCCGGAAACGGGTGGTTTCCTGTGCGTTCTCACGGGGGCCGGTTTTGCCACGGGCATGGTTGTAAATCTGGGGGGCAACGCTCCGGAGGCGGTGACCGTCGTTTCTGCCAATTCGGCACATTTCATCGCCCCTCCGGGAGCTCCTGGCAAGGTCAACATCTCTGTCAAGCTGGGCGACCAGAGTGCAATCCTTCCCGATGGCTTTGAGTATGTTTCCGGGGAAGCCAAGCCTCCCCTGGCAATAACCGGCGTCTCCCCCACATCAGGACCGGAGAGCGGAGGCATCCTGGCCTTGCTCACTGGCAATGGCTTTGCTCCAGGGCTCTCCGTTCAATTTGGCACCGAGAGCGCCTCTGTTCTCGAGGTTTCTTCGGAGAATTCGGCCACCGTTGAGGTCCCGGCAGGCGCACCTGGCAAAGTTGACGTTATCGCAACCCTGGACGACGAGGTCTCGATCCTCTTCGAGGGCTTTCTCTATCTGGGGGAGGATGAGACAACTCCCCTGTCCCTGTCGTCCATTCAGCCAAAGTCGGGCCCTGAAACCGGTGGCTTCCTGTGCGTTTTGAGCGGGGGTGGTTTTGCCCCTGGCGTGGAACTGACCGTCGGTGACAAGAATGTGGACTTCGTCACGGTGTTGTCGGCCGATGTTCTAACCTTTATGGCCCCACCCGGGCCCGTCGGGCCCGTAGATATTACTGTCAGCCTGGGCGAGCAGGAAGAGACGCTGGCAAATGCTCTGACCTATCTGGCGGTGGATACCCTGGCGTTGCTGACCGTTGAGCCCTCGAGTGGGCCGGTTGCGGGAGGCACGCTTTGTATTCTCAAAGGAGCTGGATTCACCTCGGACTCGTTGGTCTATTTTGGCGGCAAGCAGGGGCAAGTCATTGAATCTCCTTCCGGCGAGTTGTTGGTGGCCCAATCCCCTCCCGCTGACATTCCAGGTCCGGTGGCGGTGACTGTTACCGGGGCCAATGGTGCCAGCGCAGAGTTGGCCGACGCCTTCACCTATACCGAAGAGAGCGTTTTGCAGATAAGCGCGGTGCAGCCCGATTCGGGCCTCATGGACGGCGGCTACCTCATCATGGTTTCGGGGAGTGGCTTCAAGTCGGGTATGTCTGCAACCCTGTGCGACATCCCGGCCCCGGCCTCTCAGGTTCTCTCGGAAAATGCGGTTGTTGTGACGGTTCCTGCGGCGAATGTGCCAGGTATTTGTGACCTGAAGGTGACCAACCTGAATGGCGGCAGTTTCACGCTGCCGGCAGCCTTCATCTATGAGGAGGACCAGGCAGTGACGGAGGCGCCGATTATCGGCCTGGTTTCTCCCAAGAAGGGGCCAGTGGACGGCGGTACCTGGGTGCTGGTCTCCGGCGCCAACTTCGCGGTCGGTGCCACCGTCTCATTCGGCCAGCAGGCTGCGGCTGCAGTGACCTACGTGGACAAGGGCTCCGTCCTCGCGCTGACGCCGCCAGCCGCGCCCGGCTATGCCAGCGTGAAGGTCTCCAATCCTGACGGACTCAATTCCACGCTCTCCAGCGCTTTCCAGTTCTACCAGTTGATTGACGAACCCATCGCGGTCACGAGCATATCACCGGCCGGCGGGCCGGTCACCGGCGGCACTCTGGCCCTGCTAAACGGTTCGCAATTCAAGCCGGGAGCCAGCGTCTACATTGGAGGCAAGCCGGCCAATCCGACCAAGTATGTCACTTCCGAAGAGCTGACGGTCACGGTTCCTCCCGGGCCTGTTGGGCCGGCAGACGTTATCGCCGTCAATCCTGACGGCACCACGGCGGTGCTGGAAGATGCCTTCGCCTACTTTGAACCGCAGCCAGGGAATGCACCTCCTCCTTCGTTGGCGGGTGTCTTTCCTGAGTACGGGCCGGCTACCGGCGGTGACAGCGTTACTGTCCTGGGGGCCAATTTCCAGAATGGTGCCCTGGTCTTCCTCGACGGTGTTTCCATCCCGGTCACAGATGCCCAGGGAACCGGTCTGTTGACGGTGACAACGGTGGCCCACGCGGTTGGTTCTGTGGATATAGCGGTGGTAAATCCTGATGGTCAGACGGCCTACTTGCCTGACGGGTACGTCTTCTTTGTCAATCCACCCTTTATTGGCGCCATCTCCCCCAATGAGGGGCCCACGACAGGTGGCTCAGCGGTGACGATCTCCGGGAGCGGCTTCGTTGCCGGACTCAAAGTCTACTGGGACGGGGAGTTGCAAGGCGGGCTCATCGTCTCTCCCCCCGACGAGATTCAGCTCACCACGGCACCGCATGATGTCGGTACGGTATCGTTGACGGTGGTGAACCCGGACGGGCTTTCGGCGACCATGGTCGAAGCCTTTGAGTACTTTGAACCCGAGGAGGTCCCCCCGCCCAAGCTGGTGGGTCTGAGCCCGATTCACGGCAGCGCGGTGGGAGGCTACGACGTAATCGTGACGGGGGATCACTTCTTGTCCGGAGCCAAGGTTGCTTTTGGCGAGGTCGATTCTTCCAAGGTCAAGTTCCTTTCTGAGCAGGCGCTCATCGTCTCGGTTCCTGTTGGGATTCCGGGCACGACAGTTGATGTCACAGTTACCAATCCGGGCGGTCAGTCAGATACATTGGCTAGTGCTTTCAGCTTTGATGAGTTGGCGAAGGAGCCGCTGACCATCCTCTCCATCATGCCGCCGGGCGGCACTGTTGAGGGCGGCACCAGCGTTGCAGTTATCGGTGCCGGATTTGTGTTCGGCCAAACTGGACTTGTCATTGGCGGTAACCCAGCCAAGGATGTCCAGGTAGTCTCCACCAATTTGCTGACTGCATCTTCTCCGGCCGGTGAAGCGGGGGTCGCCGATGTCGCGGTTCTGCTCGGCGGTGAAGAAGCAGTTTTGGCCGCGGCCTATCTCTACATTCCTGAAGACCCCCAGGCCGCTCCACCGGAACTGCTCTCCGTCACTCCTTCGGCTGGCCCGACTGCGGGGGGTACCGTAGTGCAGATTGCCGGCGTTAACTTCCAGCCTGAAGCTGAGGTTCTCTTCGGTGGCGAGCCGGCCACCATGATCACCTTTGACTCCAGCCAGTTGTTGCTGGCTATGGCACCAGCGCATGCCAAGGGGACGGTCTCCGTTGTTGTCATTAACGCGGACGGTGCGGCGGACATTCTCGCCGCGTCTTTCACCTACTACGAAGATGTGGGAGCCAATGCTCCGGTGGTGGCGGGCCTGGTCCCGGACTTCGGCAGTGCCCTCGGCGGTGAGTTGATTTCCGTCACCGGGGCCCACTTCGTCACGGGCCTGAACCTTTACTTGTGCGGTGTGCCGGCGACGGAAATCAAGGTATCTTCCAGCGCTCAGTTCACCGCCCGCACGGCCCCCGGTCCAGTTGGCCCCTGCACTGTGTCGGTGGTCAATCCCGACGGTCAAAGCGGCAGCCTCGGGGCCGGATTCACCTATCTCGCTCCCAAGCCCATCGTCACCAATGTGGTCCCCGCCGAGGGACCGGTTGAGGGTGGCATAGAGGTCGTAATCTATGGTTCCAACTTCATGGACACTATGGAGGTCTGGTTCGGCGTCTCAAAGTCCACCAAGGTGACCGTCTTCAACGACCAGAGTGCGGCTGCTCTGGTACCTGCTGGGTTGCCGGGCAAGGTTGACGTCAAAGTCATCAACCCGGGTGGGCAGGCGACCACCAAGATGCAGGCGTTTACCTATTCGGAGAACCCTCAAATCTTCCTTCCCCCGGTAATTGAAACAATGGTGCCGGCTTCCGGCCCCACCTCCGGCAACACTGTGGTCAGTTTGGTCGGCAAGAACCTTCAGGATGGCGTTCAGGTCATGCTCAACGGGAATCCCGCCCAGGAAATCACCTTTGTTGACGACACCAGCCTGCTGCTGGTGACGCCGCCCGGCGACGCGGGCGAGGCGGATGTGACCGTGCTCAATCCCGACGGCCAGGGGATCACTGAATCAGGAGTCTTCTCCTACATCATTCCATCCAAGCCGGCCCCGAAGCTGTTTGGGGTGGTGCCTGCTTCCGGCCCTCAGAGCGGTGGCACCACAATTCTCGTTACTGGAGCGAATCTCTCGGCCAAGGGGATGCTCTACATTAATCTCAAGCCAGTGGGCCAATTCACCTTCCTGAACAGCTCCGTAGTTTCGGGAGTCACACCTGCCGGACCTCCTGGCCCCGGCACCGTGAGCTTCGTGGGAGAAGATGGCCAGGATGCATCTTTGCCAAACGGTTTTACTTTCATTCCGGCCCCCAAGATTGAGAGTCTCGCTCCTGGACTCGGTCCGGTAGCGGGTGGCACCGAAGTGACTCTGGTTGGTCAGAACTTCCAGCCGGGGGCGAAGGTCAGCTTTGGTGGCATCGAGGCTGCGGCAGTGGAAGTGCAGAACAGCTTGATTATTATCGCCGTTACTCCGGCTACCGAGGTCGCGGGCAAGGTTGACGTTAGTGTCACCAATGCCGACGGTCAGTCGGGAGTGCTGCCACAGGGCTTTGACTTCTTGCTGGCACCAGAGATCGTGGATATCGCTCCCACCAGCGGACCAATTGGGGGCGGAACCCCGGTTTCTGTCTGGGGGGCCAATTTCGATGGTGGGGCGAATGTCTTCTTCGGCGCGGCGCCGGCAAGCGCTACCACCGTTGTTAATGACACGCTGATAATTGCAGTCGCACCCGCTGGTGAGGCGGGCCTGGTGGCTCTCACTGTCGAAAATCCTGATGGCCAGCAGGCGGTTTTGCCCGACGTCTTCGAGTACCTTTCTGAGAGCGGTCCGGTGCCCTCTCTGGATTCCCTTGAGCCTGCGGCTGGCCCGGAGGCCGGTGGCACCATCGTGACCCTGTCTGGTGACAATCTGGGTGATCCGGGGGCCATCTTGCTTGGGGGGACGCCAGTAACCGACTATGTTTCCATCGCTGCGCAAGCGGTGGCCTTTGTGGCCCCGGCGGGCGCACCCGGCGTCGTGGACGTGACCTTTGTTTCGGCAGATGGCCAGTCTGCGGTCCTTGAGGAGGCCTTCGAGTTCATCGCAACGAGCGAGTTGTTGCCGCCACCAGACCTGGCTGCGATAGCCCCGACCAGCGGCCCGACTGCGGGCGGGACTTCCGGTTCCGTGGTGGGACAGAACTTCCAGGAGGGGGCCACTGTATACTTTGGGGCCGTAAAGGCCAGCGAAGTGAACTTCGTCAACGCCACCCAACTAGACATTCAGACGCCGCCACACGAGCCCGGTACGGTAGATATCACGGTGCTCAATCCGGATGGTCAGACGCACGCCCTAGGGCAAGCCTTTATCTTCGTTCCGCCCCCTTCAGTGCTCGAGGTCTCTCCGGTCTCTGGTACTCCCAATGGTGGGGCTGAGGTGACCATCACCGGGGGGGACTTCTTTGCCGGGGAGAATCCGGCAGACAAGAGCTACGTCCATGTTTGCCTGGACTTCGCTGCGGAAGAGGGCTGCGAGAAGATACTCGGCGGTTCAGTGGTCTCTCAGGATGAGACGGCCATTGTTTTTCTGACGCCCGCACATTTGCCCGGCTTCGTCGACATTGGCGTCGTGAATCCGGATGGTCAGAAGGCCTTCCTGGGTGGTGCCTATTACTACAACGAACCGCCGGTTCTGGAATCCATTTCCCCGATCTCTGGACCCGCAGTTGGCGGGACTCCGGTGACCGTCGTTGGTACCGGGTTCAAGGCTGGCATGAAGGTCTACTTCGGGCCGACTCCCTCGGCGGACGTGACGCCGGTATCCGCTGAGAAGGTCGTCGCCGTCACTCCGGCTGGCACCGGGGGCAAAGTGGATGTCACGCTCGAGAACCCTGATACTACCGTCGATGCCCTCTCGGAGGCCTATACATATGTTGAGGCTCCGGTGCTCACCAAGGTCTTCCCCGCTTCCGGACCCGAGGCGGGCGGCACCCAGGTTACTATTGAAGGTGATTTCTTCGCCACCGGGCAGGTCAAGCCTACGGTACTTTTTGGTGAAGAAGAGCTGGACTCAGAGTCTGTCAACGTGGTTAGCAGCAAGGTCATCATTGTGACGACTCCAGCCGGCTCCGGCCCCGTTGCCATCACCGTAGTCAACCCTGATGGGCAGCAGGCAACCCTGGCCGAGGCCTTCGTTTTTGTGCCGCCGGCACCGCCTCCGAGCATCAGCTATCTGGTCCCCTCGTACGGCTCTGGTAACGGTGGTGACATCATCTCTGTGGTTGGTACCGGTTTCATGGACGGGGCCCAGGTCTACTTTGGTGCCCCGGGTGCATGGGTGGCCGGTACCGGCGCCAAGGTCAAGAATCTGGGAACGATGATCACCGTGGTAACACCCCCTCACGACGAAGGGAAAGTGAGCGTGAAGGTGGTCAACACCAATCAGCAGGTGGTCATTGTCGAAGACCTCTTCACCTTCACCAAGGCGCAGTCGCTGCCACCGCTGGCTTTCACGTCAGCGGCGCCGAATCGCTCATCGGTGGACGGCGGGGTCCAGATCTCCATTTCGGGTAAGGGCTTCAAGTCGGGCATCAAGGTCTACTTTGGTGCCGAGCCGGTTTGGGTGGAGGGGACCGATACCGCTTTCCTCGGGCCGACGTTGCTGCACACCACGGTGCCGGAATCACCCACCGGGGAGGCCGGGACCTTTGACATCAGGCTGCTTAATCCGTCTGCTCCAGAGAGTCCGGACAGTACTACGGGCAAAGACGCCTTCTCGTATGTCAGCGGCGGTGTTTTCAAGCTGGAGGGGCTGCGCATTCCTCCCGATGGCCGGGAAGATGGAGCGGGCGAGGCAGCCGACATCAACAACGACGGTCTTCTCGACGTGATCATCACGCGCAACGGCGGGTCTGTTCCGGCCGAATACTACGTCAACTCGACGGATAGCGACTGGGGATTCGCCGGTTGGTTCGCCTGGACAGGCGAGCTGGACAACTGGAGCTCACCCAGCAACTACGTGGTCACCGGAGACTTCGATGGCGACGGCGACCTGGACTTTGTCTCGCGCCGTAGCGACCGTTTGCGCATGATGAGCAACAACGGCGACGGCACATTTGCCAGCCCTGTGGACAAGGGCCAGATCTTTGGTGAAGCGAGACACATGACCGCAGCTGATTTCAACTGCGACGGTCACCTCGACATTTTCGTCAGCAGTGACTCTCTGGCTAACAGCCGCCCCAATCGCATGCTCGTCAACGATGGCAAGGGCAACTTCGTCCACTTCACCACTTCGGTGTTGCCGGCACAGTACGAGTATACGGAGATGGCCGCGGCTGCGGACGTCGACCTCGACGGCGATATCGATTTGTTGTTGGCCAACAACACGGCCATGCAGAACCGACTCTATCTCAACAACTGTGCCAATATTGCGTCGCCACCAACCTGTGCGCGCAAGGGCGACTGCAATACGCTCACGTTCAACGACCATTCCTACTCGGTGTGCGTTGGCCAGACCAGAAACTGGGCCGACGCCAAGGCTGAATGTGCCAATCGTGGCATGAAACTGGCGGTTATCAACGATGCCGCCGAGCAGGCCTACCTGAATGCCAACATACCGCAAACCCATCTCTGGATCGGCTATACTGACCAGTCTGAAGAGGGCACGTGGGTGTGGGAGTGGGACGACTCTGATTACACCTACTGGGAGGGCGGCCAGCCGGACAATGCTGGCGGCGACCCTGGCGAAGACTGCGCGAGCTTCCGCTACAACGGCAACGGTGTCTGGAACGACTATCCCTGTTCCGGCGCCCGCTACTACATCTGTGAAGCAGACCTCGACTGGTGCCCGGACTGGAACTTCACCGATTCGCAGTATGGCCCCGACAAGAACTTCCCCATCTCGGGTTTCAACACCAACTGGGTATCCCTGGTCGACATTGACAAGAACGGCTACCCTGATGCGGTTATCGCCAACTGGGGCCAGCAGCCCCGGGTGTATATGAACTACGGTGGCAGCTTCTCCAACGACGATCTGGCGCACTGGCCGCAGGACGAATCTGCAGCCGAGATTGCCCGGCTCTATCCCACCGACATCGATCTGGATGGCGATATCGACTTCATCGCTCAGGTCAGTGATGGGGACTATCGCTGGGCTCGCCTTTACACCAACGACCTCAACAACGGCGGTTCGGGCGTGTTCACCCGTGACGACGATGCCTTCCCGGCTCGACAGGGAGACACTCGCCACATCATCGTCGGCGACTTTGACGAGGACCTGCTCCCCGATGTCTGGGTCGTCAACCAGCAACATCAGGATATGCTGCTCATCAACAACGGCTTCAAAGATAACGTGACTTGGACGGACGACAATCGAGTCGGCGTTGGCAAATTCGCGTTCAACACTCAAGTGGGATTCCCGGAGTCCATCAAGGATAGCCGCGAGGTCGAGTCCGGGGATATTGACGGTGATGGTGACCTTGACCTGGTCAAGGCGGATTGGGCGGCATCGCGGCTAGTGATCATGGTCAACGACGGCTCGGGCCGTTTCTCGGACGACAGCGTCGCCCGCATTGACGAGGTTGAATACAGCCTCAGGGTCCTCAAGGGAGATCTGGTCCTGGACGACATGGATGGTGATGGAGACCTCGACATTATCATTGCCGGCTATCGCGGGTGTGACTGGAATATCAATGAAAAGCATAGCCGCATACGCATCTACCTGAACGATGGCGACGGCTACTTCACCGATGCCACTGAAGGGAACATCCCCTTCTACGGCGACCATTCGTATCGCTATCTGACCACCGGAGACATCAACGGGGACGGCAAGCGGGACATCATCGCCGTAGGATGGTACCATTGCTACGGCAACTATGACTCCAAGATCCAGGTGCTCATCAATGGTGGCGACCCCTTCAATGTCGACGAGGTCTACTTC
>CALGBT010000053.1 GCA_937884235.1 uncultured Pseudomonadota bacterium | reverse complement strand
TCAAGATCCTCTTTTCTCACTTTGTCAACCTATTTATTTTGCGACGAACCCTTAGCGCCCGCAGTCTATATAAAAGAGCTACAAGTTGCAAAAGTAATCGCGCCCACGCAGTGTGCAGCCAGAGACCTCGGCCCGGCCCCGATTAGTGGTGGTCAAGAGAAGAGCCCTCAGCTATAGTGGGGTCTTCAGGCCGCGCCGGACGGTGGTCGGCCGGGACTGGCTTCAGGATAACCGATGCAGATTTCGAATGCCAACCTCGCATACACCCTCTTCCGCCTTGCCAATCTCATGGAAATCTCTGGGGAACCGGGGGCTAAGGTGCAGGCCTACCGCACCGCCGCGCAGCAGATCCTGGAATATCCTGAAAAGCTCGCCAATCTGACCCTCACGGGGCGGGCTCTCACTACCATCAAGGGCGTCGGCGAGAGCATTGCGAGCCAACTCCAGGCCATGCTGACGGATGGTCACATGCCCCGCTATGAAGAATTGAAGGCAGAGGTGCCGGAAGGGCTCATCGAGTTACTCTCCATTCGCGGCCTCGGTGCCGCCAAAGTGCGGACATTGCATACCGCACTGGGGATTGCAGGAATTGACGATCTCCGAGAGGCCTTGGAGGCTGGGAGACTGCGGGAAGCCAAGGGGTTCACCCCCCGCACCGAGGACCGGATCCGGCGGAGCCTCTACGAATTCTCCGCCCACCGGGGCCGTACCTTGCGAGCCCTGGTCGAACCCACCGCCATGGCCCTGGTCGAGCTGCTTGAGGCGCTCCCCGGGGTCACTCGGGCCGTCCCGGCAGGAAGCTATCGCCGCGGTCTCGAGACGGTGGGGACCCTCGACATGGTAGTGGCCTCCGACAGCCGCGAGGAAGTCCACCGAGCGCTGGTGGCGTGGGACTTCTTCTTCGGCTGGAGTGACGGCCAGCCCGATACCATGGCCTTTCTCACAGACTCTGATCTGCATGTGGCGGTGCACCTGGTGCCCCCGGGAGCGTTTGGCACAGAACTGCACCGGCGCACCGGCTCAGCCGAATATCTGGCAGCATTGACTGAGGGGCTCGACGTGCTGGAAGAGCCCTTGGCTGAGAGCGAAGAGCAGTACTGTGCTGCCCTGGCGATTCCTTGCCTTCCCCCGGAACTTCGGTCAGGCGTGGAGTCCCTCAATGAAGTGAGAATCTCAGGGATGCCTGAGCTTATTGTTGTCGGCGATATTCGGGGCGACCTGCATATGCACACGACCCACACCGACGGACGCAACACGGTGGAGGAGATGGCCCGTTTCTGCCGGGAACGGGGCCTCGAATACCTTGCAATTACCGATCACACTCGCAACGTCAGGGTGGCCGGCGGACTCTTCCCGGAAGAAATCCCGGGCTACCTCGAGGCCATTGAGCTGGCCAACCAACGAGTGCCAGGCATTACCATTCTCAAAGGTCTCGAGGTGGACATCCTGGCCGACGGAAGCATGGACATGCCCGACGAGATCATGGCCCAACTGGATGTCGTAATCGGCGCTATTCACAGCCACTTCGACCAGGATTCAGAAGCGGTCACAAGGCGGGTGCTGACAGCCATGGAGCACCCGCTCGTCCAGTTTATCGCCCACCCATCCGGGCGTCTGGTAGGCTCGCGCAGTCCTCTCCTCCTCGACTTCGACCGACTCTACAGTGCCGCCGAGAGGACCGGAACCATGTTTGAACTCAACGCCAACCCCGAGCGGCTCGACCTCCACGACCAACACTGCCGCAGAGCCCGGCAGCTCAACATACCAGTCGTCATCAACACCGATGCTCACGCGGTGCAGCAGCTGGATAATCTGGGCAAGGGCATTTCGCAGGCCCGCCGGGGCATGCTCGCAGCCACAGATGTACTCAACACACGCCCGCTGCCGGCGATGCTTGAGTTACTCCAGCGCAAGCGGAACCAACAATGAAGTGCACCAACGATACCATCGTGGCCCCGGCCACTCCGGCAGGTCGAGGGGCAATCCACGTGATTCGCCTCTCCGGCCCCGAAGCCACTACCGCCCTGCGGCCCTTTCTGGCCAACGGGGATTTGCCGCTGCCCGGACGTCACGGGCTGCGCACACTGGTTGACCCCGCCACCCGCCTGCCCCTGGACCAGGCCCTGGTCCTCAGTTTCAAAGCCCCGCATTCCCTCACCGGTGAAGATGTGGTGGAGTTGCACCTCCACGGCAGCCCCATGCTGCTCCAGGAATTGCTGGCGCTCCTAACCGGGGCGGGTCTACGGCTCGCCAGTCCCGGCGAGTTCACGCTCCGTGCCTTTCTCAACGGAAAACAGGACCTGACGCGCGCCGAGGCCGTCCATGACTTGATCGAGGCGCGCTCTCCCCAGGCCCTCCGCCTCGCGGCCCAGCAACTCCACGGGGGACTTGCTGAGACAATATCGACATTGCGGGAAGCCCTGCTGAACACCGCTACCCAGCTCGAAGCGGAACTCGATTTCCCCGACGACGTCGACCAGCTTCCGCAGGAGGATCTGGCCCGCACCCTGGACCTGCACGTAACAGAACTTGCCCGGCAGAGTGCCAGCTTCAACTCCGGACAGCTCTGGCGAGAAGGATTCCGGGTCGTCCTGGTGGGAGCACCAAACGCCGGAAAAAGTGCACTTTTCAATGCATTGCTGGGAACCGACCGGTCTATTGTAACGACAGAAGCGGGCACCACCCGAGACTACCTGGAAGAGATGCTGCCGGACTCCCCTTCTCCAGTTGTGCTCGTCGACACCGCAGGACTGCGCGCGGCCGACTCTGCCGCAGAGCAAGCAGGCGTGTTACGCTCCTTGAAGCAAGTAGAGGGGGCCTCACTGCTCCTGGTCCTGGAGGATTCCAGCTGCGCCCCGGGCCCCGGCGAAATCTCCTTTTTAGAGACCCTACCGCCGCGTCCACGATGGCACATTGCCACCAAGGCTGACCTGCCCCTCCAGCGCGCTTGCCCAGCTGAGTCCCTGGCAGTTTCAACCATCACGAGAGCGGGCCTGGACTTACTGCGACAGGGACTCATAACGCGAGCAGCAGAGGCTCTTGGAGAGAGCCCGCCCAGCGGAGCGCTAACCAATCTGCGCCAGCTGGGCGCCATCCACCAGGCACAACTAATCATGAGCCGGATCCAGCTGGAAATGGCGACTTTGCCCCGAGATATCCTGGCCACCCAATTGCGCGCCGCGCTGGCGCACCTAGGGGAAGTTTCCGGGCAGCGCGCCATGAGCGAAGAGATTCTCGACCGCATCTTCGGTCAATTCTGTATCGGCAAGTAACCAGAGGAGGAACGATGCTTCCCATGAATATCTGGCTGGCCTTACTCGTAGTCGCGGTCCTGTCCGCCGGGGCCTGTCGCGGTGCGAGCACCCAACCGGACACCACCACGCCTCCACCGGCAGCGGAAACGCCCAATGTCAAACCGCCGGAGAAGGACGCCGGCATGATTCTGCCCATGCACGCGCGCAAGAAAGGGCCAATTATCGTCGGTGGTTGCAAGGAATCCTGCGAGGATCCCAAAAATGCTTTTCGCAATTTCTCTCGGGCGCTTTTTGGCGTGGGCGGGAGCGAATTGCCGGCCTGGCAGTCCTTCGTCGACTCTACCACCCTGGTCCATAATGGTGAGGAACTCGGGAGGCACTGGGCGGACATGTGGGTCATGAAGCGATTCGACGAGCGGGCCGCAGAAGTCGACCAATGGTTGGCTGCCTATCGATTGCGCGTGGGCACTGTGGCCGACCGCCAGGCAGTGGATGATTCCCTTTCCAGCGGCCTGCAGTTCCGCCGCATTGCTTCCAACGAAGTGGAATTTGTCTTCATAGCCCCCATCAGGGAGTCCGCACAGAACGCCGGCGAGTGGCGAATCCGGATGGGAAGACGAGGACTTGAATGGCTAGTTCAAGCAATCTATGATTGAGCCGTCAGTTACCCGGTTGGTAACTTTGACAGGCTGGAGGCCACGACCATGACCACCCCCGATGATCACCAGAGGCGTTTTGAGCGCGTTGATGTACAGTTGCGGACCATCTATCATGACGAGATCGACGCGGATGAGAGCGACTCCCTCATGAGCAACCTCAGCCAGGGGGGCTGCTACATCCGGACCCCCCGGGTGCTGCCTTCCGGCTCCACTATCCATGTCAAGTTCAAGGTCCCCGGCCTCGATGTGACCGTGGAGGCCGTTGGCTCCGTCCGCTGGGCCAACGATAGCGGACCTACGGAATCTCGCGGGATGGGCGTCCAGTTCACCGAGATCTCCCAGGACGCTCTGCTGATCCTCAAGCAGTATATCGCTGGCCAGCTGGAGTCTTCGTTGCTGTGGTAGGCCGCACCGCTCTACTCTCGCTGTTTCTGGTTGTGGCCACTCCGGCCTGGGCCGCAAATCCCTGTCGACCACAGAACCTACCCGGTGAGATGTGGCAGACCGTCACCGGCTGCCTCACCGTGCCTTGGGATCGGGCTGATGCGTCGGCAGGTGAATTCCCCCTCTACTTCGAAATCAGTGAGCCATCACAACCGGCGCTGGGGAATCTGGTCGTGCTCCATGGCGGCCCGGCCTACCCCCGCCACCACCTTCAGGAACGCGGCCCTCTCTGGCGGGGTTTGCGAGCTCACTACCGTGTCCTCTACTTCCATCAACGAGGAAGCGGCTATTCGGCCAGGGTAGCGACTCGCACCGAACTTGAAGGCAGGGAGCACCTGTTCACCCTCGACCACACGGTAGAAGACGCTCGCAGCCTGCAGTTGGAGTTGCTCGGCGGCGCCCCGGTCACCCTCATGGGGAAGTCTGCAGGCGGCTTCATCGCGTTACTCTTTGCGCTACGCTATCCCACAGCCACCGAGCGCTTGATCCTTGCGGCCACAACCGCGCAACACGAGTACATTTCACAACGCCAACAGGTCAAAGAGGACTACCTGCAGAGTCTGGACATCCGTTACCCCGGCTTCCTCGCAGAGTACCGGCAGGCGCTGACCGTACTGAGGCCAGGGCTGCTGTCTGCCGTTCCTGCGTTGCAAGATTTGCTGCTGCGGGTAGACGTCCTGGAGGGCGTCACCTTCGACCTCTCATACACTCTGGCCGGGCAGTTTGAAACCGTGGCTATCACCAGGGACGTGGCCGATAGCCGGTTCGAACTGCTCCTCGAGCGGATGGCAACCGGGCGCAAGACTCTTCGCTCCACAGGGATGGAATCTCTGGTCATACTCAATCACATCACCTGCCGGGAGTTTGCCTTCGCCCGGTCGAATCCCGAAGCCTGCCAGACACCGGAAGTCGAGTCGCTTTACGATGTGCGCGAGGCACTCTCCGGGTTGGCCGTACCGACACTCATCTTGAGCGGGCGCTTTGACCCGATACTCCCGCCCCGCTTCCAGCAGGAGATTGCAGAAGCAATGGGCGAGAAAGTGGTCTGCCACACCCTGGAACTCTCAGCCCACATGCTCTTCCAGGAGCAGCCGGAAGCCTCGGCTCAGCTGGTCCTTGAATTCCTGGGAATAGAGCGGCAGCAGGCAGCCCAAACTCCCGCCCTGTAGGAATAATGCAAACTGCTTCCTGCTTGTTGTAAGTTGGGCCAAATCTTGACGCTAACTGGCGCGCGTACTAAGGTGTGCGGCAGGGGAGGTTTCATGCAATCCGTCGCACGACACTTGATTCTCGCCACAACCATGGGGGTTCTACTGCTGGCCCAGATGGCTACAGCAGCCGCCCAGGTACAGCAGCAGACTGCCTACGATGATTGCCTGAAGAACTGCACCGAAAAGTTCCAGAAGGTGCTTGATTCTGAGCCAAGCTGCGAAGAGACGTTGCGCAACGTTCATCATGACCTCAGCTTTGTGCAAACCCTCCTGCAACGCAGCGACCTGTGCGTGGGTCGCAACGCCGGGGCCTGCAAGGACTTCCTCGACTATGCCCGACCAGCACTGGAGAAGGTCCTCGCCAATACCCTTGACATCACCAACTGCATGGATGTCGACGCGCGTGCACTGCAAGATGAACTGTGGCTCTTCGATACCGCCAAGGCTTGCAAGGGAGACGGGACCTTCACCGACCTCCACGACTTTCTGGTCGCCAAGAAGAAGTACGTCGAAGAAATCAACATGAACCAACCCAAATACCAACTGGACCGCCAGATGTTTGATGCCTACGACGATTTCCATGGTCATCGACCTGAATGTCTGTCTGGTGCCCGGCCGTCCCTGAGCCACGTCTATCCCCTTTTCGACTTCTATCTGGCCCTCGATTCGCTCCTGGCCTATCAGGCCTGCATGCCCTCCTGCCGCGCCCCCACCGAAGCGGAGAAGCGTATCTGGGCCATGGAAGAGGTTCTCGCCAAGGTCCGTGATCAGACAGATTCACTGGCGGTTGCCCTCAAGGAGAGGCTGGCTACCAGACAACTGTCGCTGATGAATGAGTTGGGCATCTCTTTCCCGTGTGGACCCTACTCCAAGGCACTTATTGAGGTGAAAGCCAATCGGGAGGTGCTCACGAGATTGCAGGCCGCGCTGCGTGAACTGCAGCTAGCACCAGCCGAGAACGAAGGCAAGCTGGACCAGTTCCAGCGAGAGGTGGACCAGTTGGGGGCCTCGGTGAAGGCCAGCGCAATCATCGGCATCGACGAATCATGTGCCAGTGAGGATGTCCTCGCCCGCCAACTGCTGGAGCGCAAGCGCACGGTAGTGGATCGGGTGCTGCGTGGCGAGGCCTTCTGTTTCGAGGCTGCCCGCGTCTTCTCGCAACTCGGCGAGCCAGGCGCACCCTGCGAATGGCTGGGGGAATGCAACATGCCTCTGCTGTGCAAGAAAGGCAGCTGTACAGGCAAGGTCTCGGTGAGCCAGGTAAGGACGGTCCTCAATGGCGTCAAAGCGCTGGCCGACCTTGGCCTGCAACTCAAAGTTCACGATGAACAAGGCCTGGTGATTGCTGCGCAACGCCAGATTCACGATTTAGAGAAGGACGTGCAGAAGGCCGAAGAGGAACTCCAGGCACACGGTTGGCAGGAAGCCGTGGCGGCTTGGCGCAAAGCCTACCGCGCGGGCGTGCCCGCTGAACTCAACGCGCTCGCCGAGCGCATCGAAATTGCCAGTGCCCCCGGGTCCGAAAGCGATGATGGCGATTCGAGGGCCTGCAAGAGGGCCCGGCACAAAGTCGAGGTACTCGCTGAAAACCTCGCCGGCCTGCAAGAGGCCCTGGGCGACCCAGACCCGGTAATGCGGGCCAAATGGGTGCGCCTCAAGAGCCGGGATGCGGTGGCCCTGCAAGCGCACCTGGCAGAGCTCGAAGGGGACATTGAGGCGGCCTGCGAGTCGGAGGAGGAGGAGAGCCATAATCTGGCGCTCTTCGCCGTGGGAGGTGGCATCCTGGCACTCCTCATCGGCCTCATCGTCTTCTTCGTCATACGCCGTCGGAAGTAACTCCTCCCTGCCCCCCATCCAGCAGCGCTGACCGCACAACTTGACCGAACCCCTGCTTGCCTAGATGGTGCTTCAGCAGACCGAGGGCACCAACGCCGACCAACACAGCAAACCACAGAGTGCAGATTCGGACCACCAGCACCGCCGTGACAGCCGCGGAACGACTGGCTGCACCAAAAACCTCCACCAGCACAAAAACCATGGAGGCCTCCGTTGCCACGAGGCCCCCGGGCAGCATGGTCACCGCCCCTGCAACCGTCCCTAGACTGTAAACAAAGATGGCGTTGGAAAGGGGGAAGTCGATGCCTGCACCGGCCAGAACGACTGAGAACGCAAGGCATTCCGCGAACCAGGCCACAACTGAAATCACTGTACCGACCAGGAGATTCCGGGGACCAACCAATTGGAAGAGCGCCGCCTGTAGCTCCAGCAGCGACGCCCGTCGCTCCCCGATATACTTGAAGCGCGAGAGCAGGTCCAGTGCCAGCACTCCTGCCCGCCGCCAGAGGGCCAGCATCAGCACCCCGCCGCACAGCACCGTGCCGGCAGCCATGATATCCCAGCCGTAACCGGAGCTGGCCACTCCGAAGAGGGCCAGCACCAGAAGAGCCAGAAGATCCGTGAGTCGCTCCGCCAGCACAACTGGAGCGGAAACCGACACCGGCACATCTGCAGATTGCTTGAGCAGATAGGATTTGAGCAACTCACCAACCTTGCCAGGGGTCACCGACATGGAAAGCCCGGCAAAAAAGACCTCGGCGCTGAACCGGACTGGCAACGGCCGCCCCACAACACGCAAATAGTAGTGCCACTTGCAGAAACGGAGCAGGTAGTTGGCGAAAGCCAGGGCCAGGGCCGGCACCACCGTCCACCAGGCGAAATCGACAAGTGCCTGGCCGAGTGAACGGACATCAGCGTAGAGACCTACTGCAGCGACAAGCAAGACGACTAGCAACACAACAGTAATGATTCTGGAAGCGCGCATCGACCTTTCCTGGATGGAGCTCCGTTGACCCCAATTGCGAGGCTGGGCTGACGGACATCATGGCATACGAGGCTCGACTTTGGCAACTATCGGAGATAGCTATCGTCCCCCGGCAGGCGACCCACCAGGGCCTCGGCGTCGGGCTGCTGGGCCCGCCACTCGGCAAGCAATGCAGCTACGGTTCGCTGCAGCACTGGGTGCACAAAACCTGGTGCGATCTCAGCCAGCGGAACCAGGACAAACCCGCGCTTGTGCAGCTCCGGGTGGGGTAGGTCGAGCCCCGGCATGGACTCCACAAGGTCATGGGCAAAGAGAAGATCGAGGTCAAGGACCCTGGGACCCCACCGAACCGTGCGGGCGCGACCGAAGCGCTGTTCAGTTGCCAGCAACAGCCCCAGAATCCCACGAGGACTAAGGCCGGTTGACAACTCCACTACCGCATTGACGAAGTCAGGCTGGTCAATCTCGGAAATAGGAGTCGTCCGATAGATGG
>CALGBT010000052.1 GCA_937884235.1 uncultured Pseudomonadota bacterium | reverse complement strand
CTACATGGCCAACTGGATTCTGGGGCACACGGACAGGTTCAAGTGCCTTATCAGCCATGCCGGGGTCTACGATCTGAAGAGCAAGTACGGTTCCACTGATGAATTGTGGTTCCCTGAGTGGGAATTCGGCGGTGCGCCTTGGGAGTCAGAAGACTATGAGAAGTGGTCACCCTCCAATTCGGTCGAGAAGTTCAATACGCCCATGCTGGTGATTCACGGGGCGCATGATTACCGGGTGGCAGTTAACCAGGCCATGCAGTTGTTCACTGCCCTGCAGCGTCGAGGCGTGCCTTCAGAGTACCTCTACTTCCCGGACGAGACGCATTTCGTGGTGAAGCCGAAGAACTCGCAACTCTGGTACAAGACCTTTCACGGTTGGATCGAGAAGTGGATTGGGCGTTAGAATGTGGAGGATGTCATGGATTTCCTGAAGCTCTTCTCTGAGCCCTTCGCCGCAACGCTGGAGAGGGGAATTGTTGAGTCGGCCAATGACAACAGGCGGGTGGCTGCCTTCGATGCGGACGGCACCCTGTGGGACAAGGATCTGGGCGAAGCATTCATGCGCTGGCTCATCGCCATGAAGAAGTTCAAGGATGTTGACTACTACACTGACATCTATGCTGACTACGAGGCTCGGGTGGATGAAGATCGCACCGCCGCATACGGGTTCGCGGTGCAGCTGATGCAGGGGCTGGAGGTGGCCGAAGTGAAGCGCTGGAGCGCGGCGCTGGCCGATGCCTGGCCCAACTACCGGCCGCGCATGACGGCCTTGGTTGAAGGGCTGCGCGGGCTCGGTTTCGAGACTTGGATCATCTCGGCCTCCAACCACTGGACCATCGGCGAGGCGGCGCCCTATGCCGGCATCCCGGTGGATTGCTGCCACGGAATACAGACCGAGGTGCACCTGAAGCACATCACCGACCGTCTGGTGATGCCCGTCACCTGCAATCAGGGCAAGGTCGAGGCCATCGAGAAGTACATCGGCTTGAAGCCGATCTTTGCTTTTGGCGATTCCCTGGGTGACTACGAGATGTTGCAGTATGCGAAGTATGGGTTAGGCGTGGAGCAGTATGGGTCGGTGAAGGAGTCGTTTAGGAAGGCCGCTGCCGAGCATGGCTGGCCGATGGAGGTGTTCTAGGCGGCCGGTCTCCGGTCGCTTGCTTGCGGAGCACCCGTTTTCGCTGCTGGTACTCGCTACCGCTCCGTTCCGGTCGAAAAGGGTCTCCTCCACGCTCCCTCCGCCCGGCTACTCCCGCACCGTCGCCAGTGGATCGACCTTGCGGCCACCCTCCAATCCCAGTCGCCCCGTGACCTGAAAGTAGTAATCCACGATATCGTCACGCACCACGGCCTCCACGGGGTCGAGTTGGCCGAGGTCTCTGGCCAGGGCGTAGTGGTGCACGGTGCGTAGTGCGGCTTCAGCGCGGATGGCCAACTCGTCGGCATTGCCGGTGGCGCTGGCGGCGAGGATGCGATAGCGGGGCCGCACGCCAGAGGGGACTCCCAGCAGGGCGATGGCACAGTAGTCGCCGGTTTCGTTGATTTGGTCGATGACGAGTTGGGCCACGGCATTGTCGAGCTTCTCTCCCACTAGATCAACGCCTCCCAGCCGCCCCAGGAACTGCAGGCAAGGGCACTGCTCAAGGAATCCATCGACCTTCAGCCGGTCGTCGAGGGCGTAGCGGAAGAAGCCGCTGCCGGTGGTGAGGAGGGGCTGAACCTCCATGCTCGCTTTGAGCTGCCAGGCGGGCAGCACCGCATCGTTATCGAGGTTGCGAAACTCGTAGAAGTGGCTGTTGATGGCCAGCGGAAAGTGGCCCCGGTAGGGGATGGTAACAACCCCTTCGGTGGCCCACAGTCCCTTGGCCTGGAACGCGGCGTGGGGCAGAAGCTCCTTGAGTTGGCCGGCAAAAGGCGCGGCGCCGGCATTCTCCCAGGCGCTGATCAGTGAGAGTCGGGGCCAGAGTTGTTGGAGGAACTCGGCGGTGAGCGTGCCGTCCCAGCTGGCCAGGACTTCGGCTGTGCGAAGCTCGCCGCGGGCGCGCAATTCGTTGGCAACTGTATTTCGATCGCAGCTCATGCGGCGGAGCAATTCGAGGGCGAAAGTCGGGCTCCAGATGGAAAGCAGCGAAAGGTCTCTGGTCAGAACCAGTCGGCAGATGGTCTCCAAGATGCTCTCATCTGCCGTGGGAAGACGGCAGACGTCGTTGGGCACGGCCATTACTTGTCCGAGCAGGGCGCGTTTCCACCAGGGCAGTAGTTGCAGGTCATCGGTCGAGGCCGACTTGCCCATGGAGCCGTTCCGCAGTTCGTCGGGGAGCCATGAGAGAGACCAGTAGTGATGTCCCCGCAAGGTACCGGGATGCTGTCGTCCGATATCAGCCAGCCACGGGCCAATCGCCCCGTCGAATTCGGCCAGGAGGGCGGCGGGGTAGGGGACCCACTTGCGAGCCTGAGTAGAGCCGCTGGACGGCTCGTAGCGAGGTGAGTTCGAGCAGAGGATGGCGGCCCCGGTTTCCCGTTGATGGGCCACGTCATCGGCGTAGTCTGTGTAGCTGGAAACCGGCAGTCGATGTCGCATCTGCTCGTAGTTCCAGTGCGCCGAAATCCCCTGCCGCTGGCCTCGCTCGGTCTGAGCCGCGGCGGCTAACAAAGCGGACAACCGCCCTCGCTGTGCGGATTCCACCTGTCCCACCGCCTGCAAGAAACGCCGCTCACCAGGCAACTGGGCAAGGTGGTGCAGGCGGTGGATGATCACATCAAGCATGCCGAGTATTGCACTACGACTGCCGCAGTTACGCAAGAGATATGTCCCACGTGCTTGACCACTGGAGTGCCCCCCGCGGCAGGCGAGGCACCGCCTCGCCGAGCAGGGGGCTGCGTGGTATCATCGATGCCGGGTCGTGACAGTCGTCGTCGATGCCCCGCGGCCCACGGCTCGCGGCGCTGCCGCCGTGGGTACTCCTGTGGCCGAGCACGCAAGAGATCGGTTGCGCACGCAGGCGAGGTAGGGCACGATCCGATGAATGAGCAAGGTGCAATCACAGGTTGTTCCCGTACAGACGCTCACCGCGGCGCAGCGGCAGGAGATGCTGGCGCTGATGGTGGCGCATTATGATGGCATCGTTGCCGACGTCTTTTTTGCGGACCTCGCGGACAAGAACGATGTCTTCCTCTTCCATGCGGATGGGCGGCTAGTCGGGTTTTCGACGATTCTCTGCCGGCGCCATCCAGGCATCCCCCGGGCAACGGTACTCTTCTCCGGCGACACGGTCATCGACAAGGACTACTGGGGCCGCAGCTTCCTGCAGATCTCTTTTGGGAAATACGTTCTGATGCGCAAGCTGAGTCGGCCCTGGGAGCCGCTCTACTGGATGCTCATCTCGAAGGGATATAAGACTTACCTGATGATGCGCCGCAACTACCCTTGGTCCTTTCCGCAGCCGGGACGAGACTGTCCGGAGCGGGAACGCCACGCCATGGATACTTTCTATGGCAATCGGTTCAACGGGTCCTATGACCCGGCCTCAGGTTTGATTGGCAAGGGCAGCGGCAACTACTCGGTGAAGGAGGAGTGGTCGGAGCCGCCCGACGAGCTTTGCACTGACTCGGAACTGGCCCACTTTCTCCAGTCCAATCCTCGCTGCCGGGAAGGGGTCGAACTGGCCTGCATCGCCGAGATCCGCCTGCGTGACTACATCCAGATCTTCTTGAAATACACGCCCCGATACTTCCGCCTGGTGAAGAAGAAATGAGCAAACCCATCCATATTGCCTTTATCTCCCCCAAGGGCCCGCTCTACCGTCACAAGACGGGCATCTTCAAAAAAGCGCTGCGGCCGGCCCCGCTGACCTTCTCGACCTTGGCCTCGCTGGTGCCGCCAGAGTTGGAAATCACCATGGAGGTGCTGGACGAAGGCATCGAAGATCTGGACCCGGCCAAAGTGCAGGCCGACCTGGTGGCCATGACCGCGATTACCGGCTCAGCGAACCGCGCCTATGAGATTGCGAGTGTTCTGCGGCAACGCTCCATCCCCGTCGTCATTGGCGGTCCGCACCCGACGTTGGCCCCGGAAGATGCTGCCCCTCACGTCGATTGCGTGGTGACCGGATATGCCGAGGAGACCTGGCCGGAGCTGTTGCGGGACTTCGCCCGGGGCGAGATGAAGTCCCGCTACGACATGGACCCCGACTTCACTTTTGCCGGCTATATCAAGCGGCACGGGGCGCTGCCGCTGCCCCGGCGGGAGGTCATGAAGAAGAGCGGCTACCGCACCCTCGATACCTTCGAGGCGACCCGCGGCTGCGTGCATGACTGCGATTTCTGCGTGGTGCCCCATGCCTGGGGGCGTCGACCTTTCCTGAAGCCTGTCGATTACGTAATCGCCGATATCAAATCCCGCAAGGCCCGCAAGCTGCTCTTCTACGACCTGAATATTATCGCCAACCGCGCCCACGCGGCGGAGTTGTTTGAGGCGTTGGTGCCCCTGAAGGTCAAATGGTACGGCCTGGCGACCGCACTCATGGGGCGGGACCCGGAGCTGTTGGAACTGGCGGCGCGCAGTGGCTGCAAGGGTCTGCTGGTGGGCTTCGAGAGCGTCTCCCCCGAGTCGCTGGCCGATTTTCACAAGCGGTTCAACGACCCCACGCTTTACACCGACTTCATTCGGGACCTGCAATCCCTGGGGATCGCCATTAACGGGACGTTCGCATTTGGCAGTGATGGGGATACCAAAGAGTCTTTCGCTGCGGTGGCCGATTTCTGTAACGAGCAGCGGATCGAGCTGCCAAGGTTTTCTATTTTAACACCGTTTCCAGGCACAAAGCTTCATGAAAGGCTTGATGGAGAGGGCAGGTTGCTGCACAAGGACTGGAGCCTCTATGACGGCCAGCACGTGGTCTTCCAGCCCAGGAACATGAGCCCTGGGGAACTCTGGGACGGTCACCGGAAAGTCTGGGAAGAGGTCTACTCCATGAAGTCGGTGCTCCACCGCATCAAGGGCAAGAAACAAAGCTACGCGTTCATGCTGGCGGCCAACATGGCCTATCGCTTCTACGCCCACAAGCTGCACACATTTTACAACTGTGACGGAGGCCTGCCGTGAAAGTGACGCTCATCTATCCCTGCATGGGGCGCCGCCCCGGCAAGCGGTACGTGCGCTCCTGGCAGATGGAGCCGCTACCCTGTGCCCATTTGGCCGGCTTGACGCCGCCGGGCATCGAGTTGGTCTTCTATGACGACCGGATGGAGGAGATTCCCTACGACGAGCCGACTGACCTGGTGGCCATGACCGTCGAGACCTACACCGCCAAGCGCGCCTACCAGATTGCCACGGAGTACCGGCGGCGAGGGGTGCCCGTGGTCATGGGCGGATTCCATCCGTCCCTGGTGACTGCCGAGGTTCTGGAGTATGCGGAGGCCGTTGTAGTTGGCGAGGCCGAAGAGGTATGGCCCCAATTGCTGGCCGATTTCCAGCGTGGCGAAATGAAGCGCATCTACCGCGCCAAGGAGCGGCCCGACATCTCGGATACCATGCCTGATCGCAGCATCCTGGCCGGCAAGGACTACCTGCCTTTTGCCCTTATCGAAGCGGGCCGGGGCTGT